>JAITWD010000085.1 GCA_031285465.1 Lachnospiraceae bacterium | reverse complement strand
GGTTTGTCTTCGGTCAGTGAGCTGTGTCATCGCTTGGGTGATCCCCAGGAAGAGTTAGCCTTTGTCCATATTGCCGGGTCCAATGGGAAGGGGTCGGTGCTGGCATTTATTTCCACGATGCTAAAGGCGGCGGGTTATCGGACCGGTCGTTATATTTCGCCCACACTATTTAAATATCGTGAAAGGATTCAGATAAACGAGCATATAATATCTAAGGCCGATCTTTGTCTTTATTTGACCAGGGTCAGGGCCGCCGCCGATCAAATGGTGGCAGCGGGACTGCCCCATCCAACCGCCTTCGAGATAGATACGGCGATGGCTTTTGCGTATTTTCGTGATAAGCAGTGTGACATTGTTGTGTTAGAAACCGGGATGGGGGGACGGTTTGATGCCACTAATATTGTCACAAACACATTGGTGGCGGTATTAACCCCGATTGCAATGGATCATCAGCAATATTTGGGCTCAACCGAGGCAGAGATTGCGGATAATAAGGCCGGTATCATTAAAAGCGGTTGTACGGTGGTCAGTGCCGATCAAACGGAAGCGGTCGCCGATCGGATCACCGAGCGGTGTGGGCAATTGGACTGTCCGGTTATTTGGACCCAACCAAAGCGGATAAAGGAGCGGTCGGGTAGGCTCGGGCGTTTTACCGCTGACCGTTCAGGCAAACCAGGTGGCCCGGTTCAGACCTTCCATTATTTTACCGGATCAATGGCGATATTGATGTTAGGAAAAGGGGCACAAAGAGAGGGTGAACCCTGTTGGGAAATAATCCTGGCAGGGAAATACCAGATGGCTAATGCCAGCCTGGCATTGGAAGTGATGGCGGTACTGGCGAAAAAAGGTTATCCGGTGACTGTGTCCCAGTGTCGGCGTGGCCTGGCGGCGACTAAATGGCCGGGTCGTTTTCAGCTTATTGCCGATCGGCCGCTCTTTATTGTGGATGGGGCGCACAATGGTGCCGCTGCCGGACAATTGGCCGAATCGATCAAGTTTTATTTTACAAACCGGCGGATCATTTATATAATAGGTATGTTAAAGGATAAGGATTATCAGGAAATAATCCGGCCGACCGCCGAACTGGCGGAGCATATCATTACGGTAACGACACCCGGACCACGGGGGCTTAGTAGCTATGAACTGAGCACGCGGCTACTACAGGAGCATCAAGCGGTAACCTGTGCCGACAGCTTGGAAGAAGCGGCCGAACTGGCGACCCTGTTAGCCGGGCGGGACGGGATCATTATTGCTTTTGGCTCCCTGTCCTATTTGGGCAGGATGATCAAGATCGTTACCGGGAGGGAAGGACGACCAAATGATGGATCGAGAAAAAATCGCGGCGGCGATAAAACTACTGTTGGAAGGCATCGGTGAACAACCCGATCGGGAGGGTCTTAAAGAGACGCCGGAGCGGATCGCGCGGATGTATGAGGAGATTTGTCGCGGAATGAACGACGATGCCGCCGATCATCTGACTAAAACCTTTACGGTGGCCAATAATGAAATGGTGATCGAGCGGGATATTGTTTTTTACTCCACCTGCGAACATCATCTGATGCCGTTTTTTGGCAAAGCCCATGTGGCATACATACCAAACGGGAAGGTGGTCGGACTGAGCAAACTGGCACGGACGGTGGAAACCTTCGCCGCCCGCTTACAGCTACAGGAGCAGATGACCGCGCAGATTGCCGAAGCGATCATGAAACATCTGGAGCCACAGGGGGTGATGGTGGTACTGGAGGCGGAGCACTTGTGTATGACCATGCGTGGAGTCAAAAAGCCGGGCAGTCAAACGATAACAGTGGTTACCAAAGGTATTTTTAGGGACAATGAGCAACTGCAGAACACCTTTTATCGGTTGCTGAAAATATGAAATACGAGAAAAAAAATTAAATTGTGTAAAAGGGATTCGATGGTATGGAAAAGATTAATCGTATACTAGAGCATGATCTATTCAATGTCTACTTAAGCGAAATCAGCCGGATCGAGGAAAAGGAGCGGGAGTTCTGCCATCATGATCTGATCCATTTTTTGGATGTGGCCCGTATTGCGATGATACTGAATCTGGAAGAGGGGATTTATGTAGATAAGGTGCTGGTCTATGCCGCCGCGCTACTGCATGATATCGGCAAACATATGGAGTATAAGCAGCAAATTCCCCATGAGCAGGCCAGTGCGATCCTGGCACCGCGCATTCTGCGGGATTGTGGCTTTGAAGAACCGGAGGTTCGCCTGATCGTGCAGGCGGTTGCCGGTCATCGTTCGGTCCACCTTGCCGAGGCACCCACCCTGAGCGGGATCATCTATCGTGCCGATAAATTAAGCCGCCCCTGCTTTTCCTGCGCAGCGGCCGATCAATGTAACTGGAGCGACGAGAAGAAAAATCACGCTTTGAAATATTAAAAATTTACCGTTACGGGCGATCGGTACAGTAAATACAAGGTTGACTGGGCGGTTATAATAATATTTTAGAGGGAGCTATCAAGATGAGGATTGGCAACAAAGAATTTGCAACGGACAAGCAGACCTATATAATGGGGATCTTAAATATTACCCCCGATTCCTTTTCCGATGGCGGACGATACATGCAGCTAGACAAGGCACTCGCGTGGGCGGAGCGTATGATCGGTGATGGAGTGGATATTATTGATGTCGGTGGAGAATCGACCCGCCCAGGGTATGGTCAGGTCGATGCCGAAGTGGAGATAAGCAGGATAACACCTGTTATCGAAGCGCTTAAAAAGGAGTTTGACTGCCCGATCTCACTGGATACCTGCAAAGCGGCGGTTGCCGAGGCGGGGATTGTTGCTGGCGCCGATCTGATCAATGACATTTGGGGGCTTAAGGCCGACGAGAGGATGGCGGAGGTCATAGGGAAGAGTAAGGTGGCATGTTGTCTGATGCATAACCGTGATAATACCGATTACCATAATTTTATGGACGAGCTGTGTGACGATCTGCGCGAATCGGTTCGACTCGCCCGTCTGGGTGGGATTGCCGATGATCGGATCGTCCTGGATCCGGGGGTGGGCTTTGGTAAGGAATACCACCATAATCTTTTGGTGCTCAATCAAATGGAGATCCTTAAGGAACTGGGCTTTCCCTGGCTTTTAGGGACCAGCCGTAAGTCGGTGATCGGTATGACCTTAGATCTGCCGCCCGACCAGCGTCTGGAAGGTACGATCGTTACCACCGTTATGGCAGTTATGAAGGGGGCCTCTTTTATCAGGGTGCACGATATAACCCCGCATATCCGGACCATTAAAATGACCAACGCCATCATCCGTAGCTGATGATGGGATCAGAACTTAGAGTGAGGACAAAAACCAATGTTTACCGATGAGATCAGGATTGAAGATTTGGAAGTTTATGCCCACCATGGGGTGTTTCCCGCAGAGAATAGTCTGGGTCAGCGCTTCTTTGTCAATGCAATATTGTACACCAATACCAGGGAGGCTTCGGTCGATGATGACCTAACCCGATCGACCGACTATGGCAGTGTGGCCCATTTTATTCATGAGTATCTGCAGAAGCATACCTATAAATTGATCGAAACGGCTGCCAACCGGTTAGCGATCGCGCTACTGGGTGAGTATCCACTGATCCATCATCTGGATCTGGAAATTCGTAAGCCCGAAGCCCCGATCGGTCTGTCCTTCACATCGGTTTCGGTAAAAATAACACGCGGTTGGAAAAGCGTTGCCATTGCCATTGGTGCTAACGAGGGG
>JAITWD010000076.1 GCA_031285465.1 Lachnospiraceae bacterium | reverse complement strand
GGTGGATCGGGTTAAGAATACCGGCAGTCTGCGTGGTCTGGTTGCTAAGATCCGCTATAAACAGCATGAGAAAAAGGCAATGGTCCGTTTTGGCACCGCCAGCTTTCCTGATGCAGAAGAGGTCAGACGCCAGTCGGAGACCGTCTTTGATCGAATGGTCCGCATCAGCATCTTAGTTCCGTTATACAATACACCGGAGCGATACCTACGGGAGATGATCGCCTCAGTGGTAGCTCAGACCTATGGACGTTGGGAACTGTGCCTTGCCGACGGTTCAGATGAGGCACATTCCTACGTGGAGCGGATTTGTCGGGAATACGGTCAAGGTGACCGGCGGATCCTTTATCGCAAGTTGGATAAAAATGAGGGAATCTCGGGTAACACCAACCAGTGTCTGCAGTTGGCGACCGGTGATTATATCGGCCTGTTTGATCACGACGATATCCTCCATCCGTGCGCGCTGTATGAATATGTTAAGGTTATCAATGAAGAACAGGCCGATTACATCTATTGTGATGAAGCTACCTTTAAAAACAATGATATAAATAAAATGATCACCCTTCACTTTAAGCCGGACTATGCCATCGACAACCTGCGTGCCAATAACTACATCTGTCATTTCAGCGTTTTTGCCCGGAGCCTGCTTCAGGGTACCGAGTTGTTCCGTCCCCGTTTTGACGGCAGCCAGGATCATGATATGATCTTCCGCCTGACCGGTCAGGCAAAGAAGATCGTGCATGTTCCAAAGCTACTTTATTACTGGCGTTCTCATCCCGGCAGTGTCGCCGCCGATCTGGGGGTCAAGTCCTATGCGATCAAGGCGGCTAAGGAGGCGGTTGCCGATCATTTACGTCTAAATGGCTTCAAGAATTTCCGGATTGCCGGAACCAGAGCCTTTGCGATTATTTTTAAGGTCAGTTACGAAATAATTGGTACGCCCATGATATCGATCATTATTGCTAATAAAGATCATGAAAGCGATCTGCGCCGGTGTATTGATTCGATCATTCAGCTATCGACCTATCCCAACTATGAAATAATCGTGGTGGAGAATAATAGTGAGACCGCCGGTGTTTTTGCCTATTATGATGAATTGAAGGCATACCCGCAGGTTAAGGTAGTGAATTTTAATGAGTCACAGGAAAAAGGCATCGCACCGGCCGGTTTTAATTATTCGGCAGTGAATAATTTTGGTGCAGCCAGGGCAGCGGGGGATTATCTTCTTTTACTTAATAATGATACGGCGGTCATTCGGATCAATTGGCTGGAGGAGCTGCTCATGTATGCCCAGCGTGCCGATGTGGGAGCGGTGGGAGCGAAATTATACTATGAGGATAAAACCATCCAGCACGCCGGTGTAGTCATCGGTCTGGGGGCGCATCGCACAGCGGGTCACAGTCATTATAAACAGCATCGGGACAATCTGGGATATATGGGACGATTATGCTATGCCCAGAATGTTTCGGCGGTAACGGGTGCCTGTCTGATGGTGGCGCGGGAGAAATTTGATGAGGTCGGTGGATTGGATGAATCCTTCGCGGTTTCGTTAAATGATGTGGATTTTTGCCTAAAATTGCGGGCGAAGGGATATTTGAACCTCTTTACGCCCTTTGCCGAGCTCTATCACTATGAATCGATTTCCCGTGGTTTGGATGACACCGGTGAAGCGGCGCAACGTTATGATGAAGAATCGGCGCGGTTTCGGGAAAAATGGCGGGATGTCCTGGCAAAGGGCGATCCCTACTATAACCAAAATTTTTCTCTGGATCGCAGTGACTTTGCTTTGAAAGTTTGACAGCTTATGGTATAATTATGAAAAAATCTAGTAAAAAACTGGAGGTAATTAGCATGGATTATCAAAAGCAGTACGATTTCTGGCGTCAGGATCCTTATTTTGATGCCGCTACACACACAGAGCTTGAAGCTATCGCGGGGGATGAAAAGGAAATAGAGGATCGTTTTTATAAAGAGTTGGAGTTTGGAACCGGCGGGTTACGCGGAGTGATCGGTGCGGGAACCAACCGGATGAACATATATACCGTCAGAAAGGCCACCCAGGGTCTTGCTAATTATATTATCAAGCAGGGGGGTAAGGAGAAAGGGGTAGCGATCGCGTATGACTCCCGGCGGATGTCACCGGAGTTTGCCGATGAGGCGGCGCTTTGTCTGGCGGCCAACGGTATCAAGGCCTATGTCTTCGATGCCCTGCGTCCGACCCCGGAGCTATCCTTTGCCCTGCGTAAGCTGGGATGTATCTCCGGTATCGTGATCACCGCCAGCCATAATCCTCCAGAATACAATGGCTATAAAGCCTACTGGGAAGACGGCGCACAGGTGGCAGCGCCCCGTGATGCCGAGATCATCGACGAGGTCAAGATGGTGACCGATTATGCCGATGTCAAAACCATGGACAAGGCAGCAGCGATTTCCGCCGGTCTTTATCAGGTTTTGGGCGAAGAGATCGACAGTGCTTATATGGCAGAGCTTAAGAAACAGATCATTCATCCGGAGGTCATCAAAGCGGTTGCTGATGACATTAAGATTGTTTATTCGCCCTTTAACGGAACCGGTAATATTCCAGTGCGGCGGATTTTATCCGAGCTGGGCTTTAAAAATGTCTTTGTGGTTCCCGAACAGGAACAGCCCGATCCGAATTTTACCACCCTTGATTATCCCAATCCTGAGGATCCGAAGGCATTTACCTTGGCACTTAAGCTGGCGCGGGAGAAAAATGCCGATATCGTGCTCGCAACCGATCCCGATGCCGATCGTCTGGGTATTTATGCTTTGGATACAGCCAGTGGTGATTATATTCCCTTTACCGGTAATATGTCGGGGATGCTGATCGCCGAATATATTCTGCGCGAGCGGCGGGCAACCGGAACCATGCCAGCCAACCCGGCAATGGTGTCCACCATCGTTACCACCAATATGGCGGCGGCGATCGCCAATGATTATGGTGTTCGTTTTATCGAGGTCCTGACCGGTTTCAAATATATTGGCGAGCAGATCAAGCTGTTTGAACAAACCGGCTCCAATAATTATGTCTTTGGTCTGGAAGAAAGCTACGGTTGTCTCGCCGGTACCCATGCCCGTGATAAGGATGCCATTGTGGCAGTGATGTGCCTGTGTGAAATGGCGGCATGGTGCAAGCAAAACGGCAAGACGGTATGGGATCATATGCTGGATCTTTATAAGAAGTACGGTTTTTATCAGGAAACCCAGTATGCCATTACCCTAAAGGGTATTGACGGTTCCCGCCAGATTGCGGAGATCATGGATAAATTGCGGAGCAATCCACCGAAGCAGTTCGGCGAACTGACCGTCAAAGAGTTACGTGACTATGACCGTGATGTTGTCACCGATATGAGTACCGGGGCTGTGAGTGCCACCGGTCTGCCGCAGTCCAACGTGCTTTATTTTGACCTTACCAATGATTCCTGGTGTTGTGCCCGTCCCTCCGGCACCGAGCCGAAGATCAAGTTTTACATGGGCGTTAAGGGCGACAGCCTTGCCGACGCGGAAGAAAAGGTACGGAAATTAACCGAAGCATTAAAGGAATATCTGTAATTATTATTGCTTAACAAGCATCAAATATTAATGAGCAATTAATGAGCAAAGAAACTATTTGGCCAGAATCCATCGTGCCACTTAGTTTCTTCTCATACTATGAGAGATTTATACGGTAGAGATTTATTTTTCACTTTTGATTTGAGCAGTTTCGCAGATAAAATCTGCGAAATGCATAGGTATAGTTTGAAAAATCATAGATTTTTCAAATTTTTATTCAGGCAGTTTCGTAGATAAAATCTGCGAAATGCACGGGTATAGTTTGAAAACGGAGCAAATATGGGAAGACTTTTACGGATTGCCAACATTAAAAAAACCATATATTATCTGAAAAAAAACGGTCTTCGCCAGGCATGGTATGCGGCGAGGGAGCGGGCGGCAAAGGAGATCAGTGAGCGCTATGAGTATAGTCCGCTACCGGAGCATGTTTTGGCGGCGGAACGGTTGCGCAGTGCGAAGTTGTCCTATCGCTTTAGTGTGGTGGTTCCGGTATATGATCCCGATCCGCTTCATTTGCGTGCTATGATCGAATCGGTGATCGACCAAAGTTATGATAAATGGGAACTGATCCTGGCCGATGCTGGGTCGGACCCATCGGTCACAGCTATTATCAAAGATTATCAGGAGCGCGATGGCCGGGTACATTATCGGAAGGTACCGGAAAACAAGGGTATTTCCGGCAATACCAACTATGCTTTGCGTTATACGACCGGTGATTATGTCGGTTTATTGGATCATGATGATCGGTTAACCCCCGATGCTTTATATGAAATGGCAGAAGCCATTCATAACAGTGCATGTAGGGGTGTGACCGTCCAGATGCTTTATTCGGATGAGGATAAATGCGATAACGAGGGGATGGTATTCTTTGACCATCATCGGAAACCGCCGATCAATCTTGATATGATCCTATCCAATAATTATATTTGTCATTTTTTGGTAATGAGACGGGAATTGATCCAGACCCTGGAGTTTCGGTCGGCCTATGATGGTGCGCAGGATTATGATCTGGTACTACGGGCGATTGATAATATGCTGGGTCGGGCGAGCCGGAGGACGGCCGCAGAGCGGATGGTCAGTCTGCGCCATTTACGTGAAGAAACAGTGCACATAGACAAGGTCCTATATCATTGGCGTTGTCATGCCGATTCAACGGCGGATAATCCGCAGAGTAAAGACTATGCTTATGAAGCCGGTAAACGTGCGATCGAGGATTTTCTCCGTAAGCGCGGATGGAATGGTGAGGTAGGACACACGCGGCATTTGGGATTTTACCGGGTAAGCTTTATTCCGGATGAACTTTATGCGCGGCCGGAGATAGGTATTATTGGCGGTCGGTTGATCAATCGGAATCGGCGGATCGCGGGTGGAATCTACAAGGGTGACGGAACGCCGCTTTTTAATGGTCTGCATAAGGAGTATAGTGGATATATGCATCGGGCGACACTACGCCAGGAAGCGGAGGCGGTCGATGTCCGTTGCATGATGGTATCACCGGCGGTGGAGGAGTATTTGGAAGAGGTGATCGGACTGCCTTATTTGCGCAATCAACGGACCGGTCGGTTTGACTGGAAAGGGGGATTGAAGGAGGAGGCCGATTATAAGAAGATCAGTCTGGAATTTTGTCAGCGGGTGCGGGCAGCGGGCTTTGTGATCGTATGGGATCCAGGGATGGAAGAGTGGTTGAAATATTAATGTCCAGTAATGGTTCGGACGCTTGGAGATATGAGAAAGTGGTGTATAATTATAAATAGTGGCAGCCTCTGGGGCTGCAAGAAGAGGTGAAGGTGATTGTGGATAGAACACAGATGCCCATGAACGAAGCGAAGATGTCCTTAAATGGTGCCGATAAAAAGACCACAGATGTAACGGTGGTCATCCCCAATTATAATGGTTTAGACTATCTAAAGCGGTGTTTGCGGTCGTTGTGGACCGGTACCTTGCTACCGTTAGTGTACGTGGTGGACAATGGGTCTAAGGACGGAAGTGTGTTGTGGGTGAGGGAGCATTATCCAACGGTCAAACTGATTGAAATGGGGGAAAATACCGGCTTTTGCTGTGCGGTAAATGCTGGGATCAAGGCGGCCGATACCGACTATGTGATCCTGCTAAACAACGATACGGTGGTAGGACGACATTTTGTGGCCGAATTATTGGGCACTATCCGGCCGGATGAGCGGATTTTCTCGGTTGGTGCCAAGATGGTGACAATGGATGCACCGGATATAATTGATGATGCCGGTGATTATTATTGTGCATTAGGGTGGGCCTTTGCCTGGGGGAAGGGGCAGCCGGCCGATCGCTATACCAAAGCGCGGGATATTTTTGCGGCATGTGCGGGGGCGGCGATATACCGGAAGCGGATGGTGGAGGAACTGGGCTATTTCGATGAGGCTCATTTCGCCTATCTTGAAGATATCGACATCGGCTATCGGGCGCAGTTGGCAGGATACATCAACCGGTTCACACCACGGGCAGTGGTGCGCCATGCCGGTAGCGGTGCCAGTGGATCGCGGTATAATGACTTTAAGACCGATATGACCTCACGGAACAGTGTATATTTGATCTACAAGAATATGCCGATCGGACAGATCATTCTTAACCTGCCGCTATTGATGATCGGCTTTGGGGTGAAATGGGCATTTTTTGTCCGTAAGGGTATGGGAAGAGGTTATCTAAAGGGGTTATGGAAGGGGGTCCTTTTGTCGTCAAGTCCTGAAGGAAGGGCAAAAAAGGTGTTCTTTCAAAGAGAAAACCTGTCACGTTATCTTAGCGTACAGGGACAATTGTATGTGAATATTATCCGTCGGTTTATATCGTGAATTTATTATTGTGTTAAATGGACGGTTGGAGGTGTGGGATGGATATTTTTGCATATTTTGACCGGTGCATCGAGCAGGCCGGTTATGGGGAGGATGCCATGATCCCCGGGTTGGAATTAATGAAATTATTCAATGTAAAAGCCGCTAACCCATTGATCAGCTCCAATAAGAATAATGAAAGCTTCAATGTCTTTAGCGAAGGGTTTGAGTTTCAAGTCTTCCGCATCACCTACCCTAAAGAAAAAGCCATAGAATTTACGCTAAATCTTGATATTATTAAAAATGAAATCGGTATCGAAGATGAAACACCGGTAGGCGGGCAGATGTATGTCTTGGATTACGTTTTTTGGGGAAACCGACTTATCTGTATTGTTCCGGTGCTTGAACAAAGGGTCGGAAAGCGATCGGCGCAACCGCGTTATTCAGCTTCACAATATCATTATTATGATTTTGCCCACATTTGGATGGATGTAGGAAAGGTCTGTCGGCAATCGGTCGGTTTTGAAGATGAGATAAGTGATGCCTATCGCCTGGAAGAAGCAATTGATGTTTATGTGGATCATTTATATGGTGAATATGCGAGCGAGTTACAGCCGGTAGGTGAAATGAAATTTATCGATGAATACC
Organism: Lachnospiraceae bacterium; assembly: GCA_031285465.1. Classification (GTDB taxonomy): domain Bacteria; phylum Bacillota; class Clostridia; order Lachnospirales; family Lachnospiraceae; genus UBA935. The sequence goes on along the minus strand of JAITWD010000076.1, from coordinate 2,676 downwards.
TGCGGGATGGTCTGTATTATTATAAGATATATAATTTGGATCAATTTGTGGCGGAGCTGAAACAAAGGGCAGGACAACCTAAACCATCAACCGAAACCTTTTATATTTCATTGCCCAGTGCATATACTCCTGGAAAATACATTGACATCGAATATTATAATGCGATATATGAAGAATTTGACCTAAAAAGCGATGATAGCGTCTTTGTGATCGGTTATGGGGCAGGGATTGACCTGATCCATTCGGCACGATGCTGCGATAGCGTCTATGGAGTGGAGATTAACCCATTTTCAGTGGTTTCAGCGCGGATGAACGTTCGTTTAAGTTTGGTCAGCGCGGATATTGTGTTGGAATGGGGAGATGTCAGGGAATGGGTAAAATCGCAGAACAGGAAGGGAGTACCGCAAGCGGATGGGTCAGTACTAAAAGCCGACCGGGTGGTGCCAATTTTTAACCGGGTTATTTGGAATATGCCCTATGAAAGTCGGTCGGAAAAAAATACCCCCATTAAATTGAGTGAGTTTTACGATAATTATTCAGCAATTGATATCCTTCTTAAGGTGATCAATGATCCGACGATCGTGAGTGACAAGCTAGGCGTTTTGCTGTGGAATATACACACTGATGAATTGATCAAGGAAAAGAGTATCGCCGGTGGTTTTGATTATTTTTCCGATAATACAAAGAATATTTGCATATTAAGAAGAACTTCAGAGCCTCTTTAGTGAAATTTAAGTTGTTCTTTCGCCTACATTATTGTAAAATATTTCAAAGGATTTATATTTAAAAAATGGAAAAACTAATCATCATTATAAATACATCATTTTTAATTATAAGATAAATAAAAGATTGGTAAAGTTACAGCACGGGTAAAGAGATGATAAAGGATAATCAGAAAATTTTCAACCGGATGCACCTGTTGCTAGATGCGGTGATCGTCGCGGTTTCCTATATATTAGCATGGTTTGTCAAATTCAATATTCTTCCATTGGATGCTGATGCCGGGATGTTGCCGATGGGCACCTATTTTAGTGCACTTTATTTACTGGTTCCCGGCTACGTCATCTTGTACTCATTTTTTAACATGTACACCCCGAAACGGGCTACCCGTCGTAAATACGAAATTATCGGCATTATCCAGTCCAATACCGTTGGACTGCTTTTATTTATTGTGGCACTCTTTGTTATTAAGCAAAATGACTTTTCCCGTTCGATGATTTCTATTTTTTATGGGATTAATATTATTCTGACCACGTTAAGCCGTTATTTTTTACGCAGTTGTCTGCAGTTTTTTCGTCGTCGGGGATACAACCGGAAATATATCCTGTTGGTCGGTTATTCACGGGCAGCGGAGGAATATGTTACTCGTATTAATGCCAATCCCCAATGGGGGTATGTCGTGCGTGGCATCCTGGATGACCGGGTTCCCCGCGGGACCATGTATAAAGGGGTGAAAGTGGTGGGGAGGATTGAGAACATCCTTTACATTCTGCCGGAAAATAAACTGGATGAGATCGCTATTACTCTGGCGCTTAAGGACTATGACCATTTAGAGCATATTGTCGATCTGTGTGAAAAATCGGGCGTGCACACCAAGTTTATTCCCGACTACAATGCACTGGTGCCCAGCCGTCCTTATACTGAGGATCTGATGGGATTACCGGTGATCAATATCCGTTATGTGCCACTGACCAATACTCTGAACTGGATGGTTAAGCGGGCGGTCGATATCGTTGGTTCACTATGCGGGTTGCTTTTATTTTCTCCTTTCATGCTATTTGCGGCGGTGGCTATCCGCCTGACCAGTCGTGGTCCGGTAATCTTCCGGCAGGAACGGGTAGGTTTACATAACAAGCCGTTTTATATCTATAAATTTCGTACGATGGAAATGAAAAAGACCGGTACGGCTGAGCGTGGCTGGACGGTACGGGATGATCCACGAGTGACAAGGGTCGGGAAACTACTGCGCCGGACCAGTATTGATGAGCTACCGCAGTTCTTTAATATTCTGGCGGGCGAAATGAGCCTGGTGGGACCCAGACCGGAGCAATCACTCTTTGTCGAACAGTTTAAGGAAGAAATTCCCCGTTACATGATCAAGCATCAGGTCCGTCCAGGGCTGACCGGCTGGGCTCAGATCAATGGGTATCGGGGGGACACATCCATCCGTAAGCGGATCGAATATGACATTTTTTATATTGAGAATTGGACTTTTTTATTAGATGTAAAGATTTTACTGTTAACCGTATTCAAAGGATTTATCAGCAAAAACGCTTACTAAAGCCGGTGCTGGATAATTATAAATGATAATTAATAAAATATTAAGACAAAAAATGCTTGTTTTTTCTGTCTTAATATGCGAGAATTATTTCTTGATTAGGTAATACTAATGAAAAATAAGGGAGAGAGTACGAAATGGCTGTGGATAACCGAAGAAATACCAATGGAAGAAGAAATGGTGGAACCGCGACCAATCGGTCCGGCAGTAACAATGCTGTTTCCGGGCGTAAAAGAGCGCGGAGGAAGCAGAATAAAATCATTCTGTTCATATTTGAAATTTTTGTCCTGGTTATTATGGTCATGTTTTTATATGGGGCATTGAAAGTGGAAAAAACCGGTAAGATCGTTATTCCCGAAGAAGATATCATAATTAACGAAACGGTTAAGGAATATTCC
>JAITWD010000073.1 GCA_031285465.1 Lachnospiraceae bacterium | reverse complement strand
TATTACGATCGGTTTTGTAATTCCGATTTTATTTGCCATCTTGATTAACGAGCTACGGAATGGTATTTTCAAACGCAGTGTTCAGACCATTTCCTATTTACCGCACTTTATCTCATGGGTGGTTGCGGCAGGAATGATCAGTCAGATGCTTGCCACTAATGGTCCGGTTAATGACCTTTTACTAGCACTTGGGTTGATGGACAAGCCGATCCCGTTTTTAGGTGAGGGGGAGATGTTTTGGGGCATTATCACCGCTTCGGATATATGGAAGGAAGTGGGCTGGAACGCCATTATCTTTTTGGCGGCCATTACTGGTGTGGACACGGCGCTTTATGAAGCGGCTGATGTGGATGGTGCCGGTCGGTTCCAGAAAATATGGCATATTACCCTGCCCAGTATTATGAATGTTATTATTGTTATTCTGATCATGAACATCGGCTGGTTGGTCAATGTTGGCTTTGAACGGCAAATGCTGCTGGGATCGCCGCAGATCCGTGAATGGGCGGAGGTTTTGGATGTATATGTACTGCGCTTCGGTATTGGCATGGGGCGGTATTCATATGGTACGGCAATTGGTATTTTCCGCTCGCTGGTCTCGATCTTTTTACTCTTTAGTGCCAACTATACTGCCAAGCGCATGGGAAGAGGAGGTGTTGTATGATCACATCTATTAAGAATAATATGAGTATCAATTTTCGGAAATTTATGCGGCAGAAAACTTCGGAGAAAATTTTCGAAGTCCTGCTGGTGCTGATCATGATCGGCGTACTGATCGCGACCCTCTTTCCGTTTCTCAATGTGTTGGCGATATCACTTAATGAGTCATCCGATACAGCCAAGGGCGGAGTCGGGATAGTGCCCCGTGAATTCACATTAGAAAACTATACCCAGTTGACCCGTTTCCCGGCACTATGGACCGGTTTTGTCATCAGTGTTCTCCGGACGGTCATTGGAACGGTAACAGGATTGTTCTGTACCACGATGCTTGCCTATTGTCTCAGTCGTAAGGATTACATGTTCCGTAAGGTAGTAACCACCATGTTCCTGTTGACCATGTATGTTAGCGGCGGCCTGATCCCCTCCTTCATGGTTATCCGGATGTTTGGACTTAATAATAGCTTTTGGGTATATATCATTCCGTCATTGATCAGTGCCTACAATCTGATCATTATCAGAAGCTTTATTGAAACGGTCCCGGGTAGTCTTCAAGAGTCGGCTATTATTGATGGTGCCAACGATCTGCAGATTTACTTTAAGATTATTATTCCGTTATGTAAACCGGTATTGGCGACCATTGCTCTTTTTATTGCCGTATCGCAGTGGAACTCATGGTTTGACACCTACCTGTTTGCTCCTTTTGAAGAAGGGATAACCACCCTTCAATACGAACTGATGAAGATTTTACAGGGAGCCGCCTCCAGTGCGTCGGCGGCACACAGTACCGCCGCCCGGATCCAGATGGCAAAGACCGTTTCACCATTATCGATCAGAATGGCGATTACTGTAGTAACGGTCGTGCCGATTGTCGTGACCTATCCCTTCGCGCAAAAGTACTTTGTTTCCGGAATGACCCTGGGCGCGGTAAAAGAGTAAACGTTACAATCTATCATGAAATTATTTATTTTATAATAATTTACCTATAAATTACTTAAGGAGGATATGAGTGTGAGAAAGAAAAGCGTAATAGTAAAACGTATTATCCCATTAGCGCTGGTTTCATTGTTGGCGATGGGCACTCTTGGCGGCTGTGCCAACCAAGCATCTAATACCGGAGATTCTACCGGATCTACCGAAACGACGCAGGAAGAGGTGGTAGATAACAGCGCAGGTGTCAGTACCTATGGTTATAATCTAAGTGGAGTAGCGGGACCGACCGGACTGGAATTTGGTGGCGGTACCGGACAGACCGACTTTACACCGATCGACTTTACTGCATATGAAGAAGATATTCGCCAAGCAGTTGTAGAAACCAATTTCCAGGGCGAAGTAATGCGACAGATAACCGCCGATACCGGTGTTAACCTGCAGACCAATTTTGGTGTAGGTGATGTATCAGAACAGATTACGCTGATGATCGCCGACCGTAACTACCCTGATTTCGTTTTTTCCCGTTCTAACCTTTCCAAATTTTTGGAAGCAGAAGCTTTTATTGATCTAGCTCCGTTGATCGAAGAATACGGACCGAACATCAAAAAATTATATGGCACCTCCTTTGATACCCATTACGATGAAGAGGGTCATATTCATTACTTAGGACAAGACTTTGTAAATAATCTTCCGCTGGATCCCGAAGTTGGTTTTGAAGTGCAGCTGGCAGTTTTGGAAGAGCAGGGCTATCCGGAGATTAAAACCCTTGATCAGTATGCCGAGGCTATTAGGACTTACAAGGCAGCTCATCCCGAGATCGACGGTCAGCCGACCATCGGTATCACCTTAACCACCGGTGAAGGATGGCGTTGGTTTATCACTCTTGGAAATCCGGCTGGTTTTGCTAACGGCGCACCGGACGACGGACAATATTATGTTGATCCCGAAACCATGGAGACCATTTTCCGGTTTACCATGCCGGAACACAAGGAATATTTCCGCTGGATGAACGGCCTTTATAATGAAGGATTACTTGATCCCGACAGTTTTACTCAGACCCATGACGAGTATCTGCAAAAGATCGCTTCCGGTCGTGTACTTGGCTTGATGGATGCCAACTGGAGTATTGAAGAAGCTACTTCAGTTCTTACTACCGAAGGAAAACCCGAACGTGCATATGGATTTTTCCCGGTTACTGTTGATGAAAGTGTTTTGTTCCCCATCTATCGTCAGCCGGTCTACATGGCCTCTAATGGTATCGGTATAACCGATAATTGTGATGATCCGATCCGTGCTATCCAGTTCCTTGATTACTTAGCCCGCGAAGAGATCCAGGTTATGACCAACTGGGGATTTGAAGGGGTAAACTGGGAGGTTCGTGACGGCGAACGTAAGTGGACCGCCGAAGAGTTTGAAAAGCGTACCACCGATCCCGATGGCAGAACGGTTGAAACCGGTCACGGTCTGCTCTCCTATCCTTGGCCATGCTACGGCTCTGGTGTTAATGATGCTGATGGATTAGCTATTATGCCTTTTACCGAAGACGAGATCATGGAAGGTTATACCGAGCCGGCTAAAGCCGCTTTGGATGCCTATGGTGTGGGTATGTGGCGTGATCTTTACCCGCAAGCGGAAGACCTTTACTTCCCGCCTTGGGGCGCTGCCTGGTATATTCAGGATGCCCTGGCTCCCGATTCAGAAATCGGCCAGATCCAGGCACGTTGTAATGACCTTACCGCTGAATATCTGATGCGTGCAGTTGCCGCTCCGGAAGATGAATTCGATGCCATTTGGGATGAGTATCAGCAGAAACTGCAAGAAAATGAGGTTGATAAGCTCGGCGAAATGATGACTGAATTGGTCAAAGAACGTGCTTCCTGGTATACAGGCGAATAACTTTAAGATTAATAGTTTTGGTATTACTATGAAGGTCGCGCTCCCGTATAAAACAAATATCATGTGCAGATTACACATGATCCCCCAAACGTGATCACCCCACACATGGGGAACCCTTCGTTACAGTGGCTTTCATATTAATATACACTTTTTCCTACGAAGAACCGCAGCCACAACTGCGGTTCTTTGTGTGTACTGGTAAAGTTTAAAATAAAGGCTTTATACAAAATTTCTAAGTAAGAGAATTATTTCATTTGAATAGTCCGGTCAATTGTAGTAGAATAAAGAATAACTATAAGGAGGATATAAGGGTATGACATTTTTTTGGCTCATTCTGTTTGTGATATTGGTATTGGTCGAGCTTGCAACGATGGGCTTGACGACGATCTGGTTTGCAGGTGGGGCATTGGTGGCGACACTGGCAGCTATTTTTGATCTGCAGATATGGGTACAGATATTTCTGTTTCTGGTCATTTCCATTGTGCTCTTGTATTTCACCCGGCCGGTCGCGGTCAAATATTTCAATCGAGATCGGATCCGTACCAATGTTGAAAGTTATATCGGTCGTCAGGTTATTGTCGTCAGTGAGGTGGATAACATGCAAGGGATCGGACAGGTTACCCTGGATGGCCAGGAGTGGACCGCACGGACCGCTGTGGCAGGAATAACCTTACCGGTTGGAACGGTCGGTGTGGTTGAGTCGATAGACGGCGTGAAACTTATTATTAAGGAAAAGAAAGTGGAGGAGATTTAAAATGGGTGCTTATGGAACTTTTATTGCGTTAGTAGTGTTGGTGATCTTTTTGATCATAGTGGTTACATCCTGTGTAAAGATCGTACCGCAGGCATATGCCTTTGTAGTGGAGCGTTTGGGGGCATATCAGGATTCCTGGTCGGTTGGTCTTCATTTTAAGATTCCATTTCTCGATAAAATTGCCCGTCGGGTCAATCTAAAAGAGCAGGTGGTGGATTTTGCCCCGCAGCCGGTTATTACCAAAGATAATGTAACCATGCGGATTGATACGGTGGTATTTTTTCAGATTACCGATCCGAAACTGTTTGCTTATGGGGTAGAGAATCCATTGATGGCGATTGAGAACCTGACCGCCACCACCTTGAGAAATATTATCGGTGATCTGGAGCTTGATCAGACCCTGACCTCACGTGAGACTATTAATACCAAGATGCGGGCATCACTGGATGTGGCTACCGATCCCTGGGGCATCAAGGTCAATCGAGTGGAACTAAAGAACATAATGCCACCGGCCGAGATTCAGAATGCAATGGAAAAACAGATGAAGGCCGAGCGTGAACGTCGTGAATCGGTGACCAGAGCTGAGGGCGAGAAGATTGCCAATATTACGGTTGCTGAAGGTAAGAAAGCTTCTGCCATATTAGAGGCTGAAGCAGAGAAGCAATCGGCTATCCTTCGTGCAGAGGCCGAGAAAGAAAAGATGATCCGTGAAGCCGAGGGTGAGGCCGAAGCGATCATGAAGGTTCAGCAGGCTAAAGCCGATGGTATCAGGATGATCCGTGAAGCGGGTGCCGATCAGGCGGTTCTGCACATCAAGAGTTTGGAAGCCTTTGAAAAGGCGGCGGACGGCAAAGCAACCAAGATAATCATTCCGTCTGATATACAGGGATTGGCAGGACTGGCATCAGCGTTCAAGGAGCTAACCAAGGATTGACGATAAGACTATCAGATTTTTATAATAATAATGACCCATTAATAATATATTAATGGGTCATTTACACCCCCATTAACTATTTATATCCTATCCAAAGATAGAGAAAGGTGTGCAAATGAATTTACGAGGTCGTCATTTATTAACATTACTGGATTATTCACCGGCAGAGATCGACTATTTATTAGATCTGGCCGCTGATTTGAAGGAAAAGAAAAAAGAGCGCATTTTTACCGAATATCATAAAGGGAAAAATATTGTTTTGATATTTGAAAAAACCAGTACCAGAACCCGTTGTGCCTTTGAGGTAGCAGCACATGATCTGGGTATTAGTACCACCTATCTTGATCCGGCGGCATCACAGATTGGTCATAAGGAAAATATTGCCGATACCGCCAGAGTATTGAGTAGCATGTATGATGGAATCGAATATCGGGGATATGGTCAGGAAATTGTTGAAGAACTGGCATTATATTCCGGAGTACCGGTGTGGAATGGTCTGACCAATGAATTCCATCCCACCCAGATGTTGGCCGATCTGTTGACTATTCGCGAGTCCTTCGGTACCCTTAAGGGGATTAAAGTCACCTATCTGGGTGATGCCCGATATAATACCGGTAATTCACTTATGGTCGCCTGTGCCAAGATGGGCATGCATTTCACTGTTTGTACGGCGGGTAAGTATTTCCCGAAAGATGACCTGGTAGCGCAGTGCCGTGAAATAGCAGCTGAAACCGGCGGCTCGATCACGTTAACCGAAGATGTGGCGGTTTCAGTTGTAGGCGCGCAGGTGATTTCCACCGATGTGTGGGTATCGATGGGTGAGTCGGCGGAGGTTTGGTCCGAGCGGATCGCCGATCTGCGACCTTATCAGGTAAATCGGACGGTAATGGAACAGGCGGATAAAGAAGCTATCTTTATGCATTGTCTGCCGGCCTTCCATGATAATAAGACAGCGGTTGGCCGTGAGGTCTATGAACGATATGGCATCAGCGAGCTGGAAGTGACCGACGAGGTTTTTGAATCGGCACAGTCGGTGGTTTTCCGTGAGGCGGAGAATCGTATGCATACGATCAAGGCGGTACTGGCAGCGACCCTTTAGCCCGGTCGATGCACGATTAAGACGTACTGACATTGACCGGATGTGCAGATAATGCAGTACTGGCGGTGTCCAAGCGATTTGATAGGAGAGAATAATAGTTATGTCGGAACGAATAGTTTTGTGCGGTGCCAGTGCTTATGAGCAAAAGTATTATTTAAACCAGCAATTTGCCGGCCTGCCGCAGGCGATCCGGGAGGAACTGCAGATTCTATGTGTGTTATTTACCGAAGAAGTGGGTGGAGTTTTAACCATTGCGTTCGAAGCTGATGGTGAAATAGTCCTGGAAACTGAATTTGAGGAGAATGATTATTACTATGATACGGTAAGTAGCGGTCTGATGATACGGGCGGTGCGGGATAAACGCCAGGAATTGTTTAGATCATTGGAACTATATTATCGGGTGTTTAATCAATAATTTGTGGGGCAGCGTGGATGAGGATAGGGCTGAAAGAAAATAAAGGAGTCCTGCGATATGCATGGGAATAAAATGATATTGGCGATTGATGTAGGTAATACAAATATTTCATGTGGAGTTTATGATGGTAAAGAGTTGGTGACCACCTTTCGATTGATGAGTAGGCAGGCCCACACCTCGGATGAGTATGGGGTGTTATTTTCCGAATTGCTCCATATGAACAAGGTGGATAAACGAGCGATCGACGGTACGGTGGTTGCCAGTGTGGTACCCAATGTAATGCATGCTCTTAACGGTGCATTGGTCCGTTATATTGGCAAGCATCATCTTGCCGTGGGACCGGGGGTTAAGACTGGGATCAAAATTACGACCGACAACCCGCGGGAAATCGGTGCCGACCGTATTGTCGATGCAGTGGCAGGTTATGAGCTATACGGTGGACCGGTGCTGGTGTTGGATTTTGGTACGGCGACCACATACGATCTGGTGACGGCGGACGGGTGTTTTTGTGCAGGAATAACCGCACCGGGGATACGTATTTCCGCCCGTGCATTATGGGAGGATACCGCGCGATTGCCGGAAATTGAGATTAAGAAACCGAAGTCGATCCTGGCGCAGGAGACGGTTTCCAGTATGCAGGCGGGATTGGTTTATGGTCAGATCGGCCAGACCGAGTATATTGTTAATCAGGTTAAGAAGGAGACCGGGTATAATGACCTAAAGGTGGTGGCAACCGGTGGACTGGGGCGGATCATTGCCGATGAGACCGATGTGATCCAGATATATAACAGCCAATTGACTCTGGAGGGACTACGGATAATTTATGAAAAGAACAGTTGATCGACCGGCATTTTGCATCGGCAAAGTATCCATGGCAAATAATTTAATCTTAGCACCGATGGCAGGGATCACCGACCTGCCATTTCGCTTGTTATGTAAAGAGCGGGGGGCTGGTTTGCTCTGCATGGAAATGATCAGTGCCAAAGCCATTCTCTATGGAAATAAAAATACCCAGACACTGCTGGAATTACATCCGGACGAGCGTCCGGTATCGTTGCAGCTGTTTGGCGCCGATCCAGAGATAGTCAGTAGCATGGCACAACGGATTGAAGAATACCCGTTTGACATTCTGGATCTGAATATGGGGTGTCCGGTACCGAAGGTGGTCAATAATGGCGAAGGTGCGGCGCTAATGACCAATCCGGCTTTGGTGGCGGCCATAATCGAAAAAACCGTCAAGGCTATCAAAAAACCGGTGACCGTTAAAA
>JAITWD010000314.1 GCA_031285465.1 Lachnospiraceae bacterium | reverse complement strand
AATGTAGTGCTGTCCGACAGTAAGGCGCTTCAATATATTTCGGGCGTGAGCTATCAATGGGGAGGAAAGATTGCGATCCAACGGACTTTTGAAAGCTGGTGGCCCAGGATACGTCTGATGCAGTCGGAAAATGAATGTGGTTTTGGTGATAATACCTGGGAATATGCCCGGTATAACTGGACCATGCTAAAGCACTATCTTGCTAACGGAGCGGAGAGCTATATGTATTGGAATCCGATCCTGGAGCCGGGAGGACTCAACACTTGGGGCGATTTACAAAATGCGATGATCACCGTCGATCCCGAAACAAAAACAGCGGTATTTAATCCTGACTTTTATGTCATGAAGCATGTTTCGTCACCGGTGAGTGATGGCGCGGTCCTCTTAGGGACAAAGGGACCGTGGGCGGGCGATACGCTTGCTTTCCGTAATCCGGATGGCAGTCTGATATTAAACATTTTTAACCCATTTAAGGAAAGCAGAGAATTTAATTACGTTTATGAAAAAGAATCATTTTCTTTTCAGTTGGAACCTCAATCGATAAACACCATCATTTTTGGCGCTTAACAGCGCATCCACTTTGCAGGGAAAATAAAAACTTGGAGGAAGCAGGATGAGTAAAATGGGTATTCCCCTGGAGGGTTTTGCCGAAATCGCCTTAGAAGCGGCGGGGGAAGGGGCGGTACTGCTGAAAAATGAAGGTGGGATGCTGCCGATCAGGGCAGAGGAGAAGGTATCGATTTTTGGCCGTTGTCAGATTGATTATTACCGTAGCGGAACCGGATCGGGCGGATCGGTCCGGGCACCCTATACCACCAATCTCTTAGGCGGATTGCGGGAAGAAAGCCAGGTTGTGAATGAGCAGTTGGCTGCCATATATGAGGAGTGGATCGGGCAAAATCCTTTTGATGATGGCGGCGGCGGTTGGGCTGCCGAGCCCTGGAACCAGCAGGAAATGCCGATAACCATCGAACAGGTGAAACAAGCAAGGCAGGTATCAAACAAAGCTGTGATGGTGATCGGCAGGACGGCCGGAGAAGAAAAAGATAATGAGGATGCTGCGCCCAGTTTACATCTGACCGAGGATGAGAAGCAGGTTCTTTTGTTGGTCAACACCTATTTTGAGCAGGTGGCGATCGTATTGAACGTTGCCAATATTATCGATCTGACCTTTATGGATCAGCCGGTTTATTCATCCCATGTGCGGTCGCTACTCTATGTATGGCATGGGGGTATGGAAGGAGGCAATGGGGTAGCAAAGCTGCTTTTGGGTAAGATAGTTCCCAGTGGCCGGATGCCGGATACTCAGGCATTTGCGATAAAGGATTATCCTTCAGCCCCCTATTATGGCGACCTGGAAAGTAATTGTTACACGGAAGATATTTATGTGGGATATCGATATTTCAATACTTTTCATCCGGAACAAATAAGGTATGAATTTGGCTTTGGTATTTCTTATACCGATTTTAGTATCAAAACGAAGCGAGCGGAGATAACCGGAGACACAGAAAACCTAAAATCGTCAGAAAACCTAAAATCGTCAGAAAACCCTCAAGCGGCAGGGAATCACCAAACGGCAGGGAATCACCAAACGGCAGGAAACCAGAAGCCAACAGGGCCGGAGATTGAATTGGCGGTCGTTGTGGAAAATATCGGGGCGCATTTTTCCGGTAAAGAGGTGGTGCAGATTTATTACGAAGCCCCTCAGGGACGGCTTGGTCAACCGGTCAGACAATTATTATCCTATCAAAAGACGAGGTTACTGATGCCGGGTGAGACCCAGGAATTGAAATTTTCTATTCCGGTCGTTCAAATGAAAACCTTTGATGATTCCGGTTATTCCGGCAGCCGGTCGGCGTATGTTATGGAAGCCGGCTCCTACCACATTTATGTGGGCAGCAGTAGCCGCAAAAATGAAAAGGTATTGACCTATGAAATAGAAACCCACCAGGTTATCGAGCGGCTTGAGGAAGCGCTGGCGCCGGTAAAACGGTTTAAGCGGATGCGACCGGGGACGCTGAGGCCAGACGGTACCTATGATCTGGTGTTTGAACCGGTACCTTTTGGCACGGTTTCTTTATCGGAGCGGATCCGGTGCAATCGGCCCGAACCGATTACACAGACGAAGAACCGGGGGATTATGCTGCACGATGTAAAAAACGGCGATATTGCCGGAGCTACGATCGAAGCCTTTGTGGGTCAATTGACCAATGAGGAACTGGCAATGCTGGTCCGCGGTGAGGGGATGGAACATCCGGATGTAACACCGGGAACGGCATCGGCTTTTGGCGGAGTGGGAGAAAGCCTGGCGGAGTACGGAATTCCCTTGGCATGTACGGCGGATGGTCCGTCCGGACTTCGGATGGGGCAGGAATTGCGAGCCACGCAGATTCCGATCGGGACATTATTGGCGGCAAGCTTTAACGATGAGTTAGTAGAACGGTTATATACCTATGAAGGCAGGGAGATGAGCCGCAATGAGGTTGATCTGTTACTGGGACCGGGGATGAACATACATAGGAGTCCCTTAAATGGTCGTAATTTTGAGTATTTTTCAGAGGATCCGTTCTTAACCGGTCAGATGGCCGCCGCCGTGGCAAGAGGAATCGCAAAGGGGGGCGGAAGTGCGGTGCTCAAGCATTTTGCGGCCAACAATCAGGAGACGGCAAGGACCATGGCCGATTCAGTGATTTCTCAGCGTGCACTTCGGGAAATTTATTTAAGAGGCTTTGAGATTGCCGTGAAAGAGGGCAGGGCCAGGGCGGTTATGACCGCTTATAATCCCGTAAATGGGCATTGGTCGGCGTCAAATTATGATCTGAACACCACGATACTGCGGAAAGAGTGGGGCTTTGAAGGCATCATAATGACCGACTGGTGGGCAAAGATGAATGATGTGGAAGTGGGTGGTCCGGCTTCCGGTCAGAATATGCGTGACATGATCCGTGCCGGGAATGATCTGTATATGGTAGTAAATAGTTATGGCGCGGAAGCCAACAGCGCCTGCGATGATATATTGGATAGTTTAGAAAGTGGCAGGCTGACCGTGGGAGAATTGCAACAACGGGCGATATATATCTGCCGTTTTCTGCGGGGATCGGGAGCGATGGGACGTAAGAAGAAATCACGCACGACCTTTGTGGCGAAGCCACTTTGCCGGGAAGAAATGACGGCAGAGTCCCCCCACAACTTAGAAATATCTGCGGGAAAATTTAAGGCTCGGGTGGGCGAAAAGACCGCCGGTGGCAAAACATTACCGGCAACTATTGCGGTGGAAATGAATAGGGAAACCGGTGTTTTCGTGGAAACGCCGGGAGACTATCATCTTTTTGCCCATATGATGTCGGAGGATTTTAATACAGCCCAGGTCGCAGCCGATCTTTATATCAATGATGATCGCTTGACGACCATTGCTGCCAGGGGTTCTGAAGGGCGATGGATAAGCCAGAAGCTGTTTCGGATCCATTTGCCGGTCGGTTTCTATAGCCTTCTGGTAAAAGCGGTAAAGCCTCATCTGGTGATAGATAGTCTTAGGTTTGAGTTACAAGAGCAAGTGCCAGGAATACCTCATAGAGACAATCTATAAAAACACCCCACAGAAATACCCCATAAAAACAACCGTGTCGATAAAAATAAAAATAAATAAAAAAAAGTCAAAAAAGGGGTTGCAAAGCACGAAATCATGTGGTATAGTAAATGAGTGGTCAGCAAGAGTGATAGACCACCCTAACATACGGTAAAATTCCCCTTTTACACTGAACCGAGTTGAAACGCAAGTTTCTCTCGGTTCTTTAAATTGCTGGAAATATATTGGGATCCCCGTCCAGAGGCGCGGGTGGCGAATGCAGAGCCCGGAGCGGTCGGATTATCTCGCCGGATGCTGCGCTTATAGCAGTCCGATAGAACCCAAAGCACTTTCAGTTTTAATTGAGTTTTGCGACGAGCTATGATAAAATATTTGCAATCTTGAAAGAAAAAGCGCAGTGAGTGTTTTATTTATAAAGGAGATCGATGATGAAGCAATTATTTGTTTTAGACCCTGACTACAAACCAATGGCAGAAAAATATGAAAAAAAGGATGCCCTGTGGGCGGTCGGCATTTATCTGGTTGTGATCTTGTTATACTTAAGTGCAGGGTATTTAACCATGATGACCGGTTCTAACATCTCGGCAATAATCATTAATTATTTACTCCTTGCCCTCGTTTTGATCGTGGTCTGTATGCGTGATCAAAAACTGAATACCGTGGGTCTTACTTTTAAGCACTTTAAGCGGTCGCTTATGGTGGGAACGACCATCGGTTTGGCCATTTCGGTATGTGTCAATATTATTCCAACCATCCTGTCCGGTGGGCAGTGGTTAGGATCAGGAGGGTTGCTCTG
>JAITWD010000217.1 GCA_031285465.1 Lachnospiraceae bacterium | reverse complement strand
ATATTATGCAGTACCGGACTGTAGGCACCAAGCTCCAGCGCAATGCTGTCACGATAAATATGAAAAAACTTTTCGGGATTGTACTGCGCCGACAGATGGTAGCGCTCATATATCTTGATGGTCAGATCATGATAGGGAAACAGTTGCTTTTTGATGGCTTCTTCCACCTGAAAAACTGCCCCCTTATGGATAAGGCGCTGGGCATCGATATAGATGCGGATAAAATCCTTTTGCTTGGTAGTGGTCACCTTAGTGACCGAAACCTCGCTAAAGAGGTCGGTCAGTTTTTTATCCAGCTTAAGAGTTGGGAAAACTTCGGGAAATTGTTTGGGCATGGTTATTCCTTTATGAAAAATTTTACTATATGATACCATGGGCCAAAGTTCAAACAGGTAACTGGATATCATGCTTGCATGAATATCCAGTTGCGTGCTTGAACTTTGGACCCGCAAGACATGAGAAAGTAGCCCGATAGGGCGGATTTCGAATGGCTTAGGATCATGAGAGCACGCAGTGCGAAGCGATCCGTGGTATCATGAGGGCAAGCGTTTTATCATTCCTTCCAATTGAGCAATTCATCACGCAGTGCTGCCAGCAGTTCTCCTTCGGGCAGTTTACGGACGATCACCCCCTTCTTGATCAGCAGACCCTCACCGCAACCGCCGGCAATGCCGATATCGGCCTCCTTGGCTTCACCGGGGCCATTGACCACACAGCCCATGACCGCCACCTTAAGATCGAGCGGGATGTCGGCCACCATATCCTCGACCTGATTGGCAAGACCGATCAGATCGATCTTGGTACGACCGCAGGTGGGACAGGACACCACCTCAATGCCGCCGCGGCGTAGACCAAGGGTGCGCAGGATTATCTTCGCCGACTTGATCTCCTCTACCGGATCACCGGTCAGAGAAACCCGAATGGTATCGCCGATGCCCTGATTGAGGATCAGTCCCAGACCGATGGCCGACTTGATATTGCCGCTGATAATGGTCCCCGCTTCGGTAATGCCGACATGAAGAGGATAGGAGGTGGCGGCCGCCAGCCGTTCATAGGCAGCAGTGCACATCAACACATCGGAGGATTTGATACTGATGACCATCTGATCATAACCGGCATCTTCAATGGCATGCACCTTATCCAGTGCACTCTCCACCAGTCCTTCCGCCGTTACGCCGCCATATTTTGCCAACAGACCGCTTTCTAACGAACCACTGTTGACCCCGACCCGGATGGGTATCCCCCGTTCACGGGCGACGGCAACCACCGCTGCCAATTGCTCCTTCCCCCCGATATTGCCGGGGTTGATCCGGATCTTATCGGCACCCATTTCCATCGCGGCTATGGCGAGACGATAATCAAAATGGATATCGGCCACCAGCGGAATAGCTATCTGCTGCTTGATGGCTTTGACGGCGGCCGCCGCCTCCGGAGTGGGCACAGTACAGCGGATGATATCACAGCCCGCCGCCGCCAATCGCTTTATCTGCGCCACCGTTGCCGCCACATCTTCGGTTTGAGTATTGGTCATTGACTGGATTAAAATGGGATGACCGCCACCGATCACCTTGGTTCCGATGGTGATCGGTTTGGTTTGTTGTCTGTGCATATGGAGCCTTCTTTCTATGTATTGTAGGGTGTTGCGCAGTATTGTCGGTATCTTTATTGTCGATATGTGTATCGTAACCGATCCTTTTATTCTATTCCAATGATACGATAAAAGCCCCGGTGTTTCAATCCCAAGTTTATTGGTTTCTACGGAAAGACTGATCAAACCAGCATTTCCCATCATCCCCTCATCGACCTAAGGAGCATCAAAAAAGGGACGAACGCACTAAAGAGCAGTGCGCCGTCCCTTTACCATTATACGCTATGGGTTATACGGTCGGCAGATTTCCCAGATTATTACTCTCGTCCTCATCCGGGATTGATTTCAAGTACTCACTACCCTGTCGGCTGGCAATCCCCACTCCCGAGATACCGCCCTCTCGCGCCGTGGCGATCGCGTCGCACTTATCCATCATGGTTCCATTTTCCAACTGATAGCCGGTAACCTTACCACTTTCCTTTACTACGCCGGTAATCTCCTGTGCATCGGCGCGCGGGGTCGGGATTTCATCCAGCGACATCCGCGCTAATTGAGACCGGTCGGTGTTATTGCTATCCGTCTTCTTATTTTTACTGTTACTATTCTTTTCCATATTGATAACCATACCTCTCCCGTACCTGCACGCTTTGGGCCGCAGGCACATATTTGCGTGTGAGCGGTTTATCGCTCATAATACTCCCGTGCATTTCGCAGATCATATCTGCGAAACTGCTTGAATAAAAATTTGAAAAATCTATGATTTTTCAAACTACTCCCGTGCATTTCGCAGATTTTATCTGCGAAACTGCTTGAATAAAAATTTGAAAAATTTATAATTTTTCAAATTATTTTCCTGACCTGCTATATTTTGAAAGGTCCTTATAATTACCGGATAATGATCAACTGATAAATTAAACGGTATTTATAATCACCTGATAAGCAGTATGTCCGCTTCGCAAGATAATATGTGAAATGGAATTAGTGAAAATATGTAAATAGATATAGCGGTTTAGAGATAGCGGTTCATGAGATATTATGTTCATGAGATTTTAATTAAGTGTATCCAAAACCTCGCGCAAGTCAGGCGCAGCTTT
>JAITWD010000212.1 GCA_031285465.1 Lachnospiraceae bacterium | reverse complement strand
TTGATGCTTTTTCCAAAATTCAATATTCATGTCACCATATGTTTTCCAGTTATAAGGTGCAGGGAGAAAGGGCGCCGGTTCACCCTTTGTATTGGCAGTGATCCAGTTGATAAGAAGCTGATGCCACTCATAGAGATGAACCAAGACATCACGCAGGTTTTGATCGCGTTTCCAGTGGGCTTCTTTTTGTTTTGGGTCGTCGCCAAAATTGAAAGAGGCGCTTCGTTCAGCGTCGGTCATGGTGTCAATAAGCTGCCACAGTTTGTCGAACTGTTGGTTGGCGGTTAGTAGCAGGTCGGGTTTGGTGGTTGGTCTTGGCATGGGGAGTCCTTTCTTTGACTGCAAATCAGTGTTTCCTTAAGTATACCATTTATTATGTGACAGCAGTATGTCATATAAAAACTATTTAATTACCTTAAATGAAACCTTTGTGACAAATGTCTCGTCGGTGTAAACTCCGTCCCGTGCGTACAGTCGCATTTCATAGTTACCCGGCGTTCTGGGAGCGGTAAATGTCAGCGTACTGTTTCCCGCCCGGGGATATTTGTATTGTTTATATGCTTTGTGGGCAGCTCCGGTTTCATATATTGCCACAAACGCCGCCGCGGTTCGCATTATTGCACTTATGCCACTGGTAAATACCTGGATCGCCTCTCCCGGCGCATAGGACGTTTTGATCAGACTCAACCCGATCTCACCGGAAATACTGCTCACAGCCTTAGCCGGGGTCTGCGTGGTAACCGGACTCTCCGCGGTAGGTATTGAACGGTTTTCGTTTGCCTCCGCTGCTGTACGCTCCGCTTCAAGCAGCATCGCCATCTCTTCCTCAGTTAGTTCATATCCGGCGTCACGGGCACCATAGTTAAACAGATAATTTTTGATCATGGCGTGATAGGTAAAATATGGTGCGAGCAACAGCTTGATAAACCAGACCAATAGAATGCCGATATTGCGTCCGACAACCTGGGTTCCGTATGTACTTGTGACCGAACCGTCTGACCATGTTGTTTCGGTATACTTGAAGGTGTTGGCGCGGGCAAAATCCTGAACCGCTGCCAGTCGCCTGCTTTCACGGATCGCGCTGGCATTGTACGCGCGGTGGGCAAAAGGATAGAGCAACGTTCCGGCAAAGTATAGATAGAGTCCGTATTGATACATTATGATTTCGGTGCTGTTAGTGGCGCCGGTGTCATTCACTATCCTGATCAGTTTCTCCGGGTCAACGATGAGAAGCATTATTGCCGCAACAGACACAAGCAGGCAGAAGGCGAAATGGACATATGAGCCAGAAAAGCTTCTTTTCATCCAGACCGGCTTGGTTCTGAACGGACTCGTAAGCATAGCGATAAAACTGGCGGGTATCATCACGATAATACAGACGATAGCCGCAAAAGCATAAACCGCTGTCAGCCACCCTGGTCCGTTCGAAGGTACACACCCGGTGATATAGTTGAGATAGGATATGCCGTGGGTGATTTCTCCGGTGCTTACGTCAACCGTCAGTGCTACTGCGGGGACCAGCTCGCTTCTTGGGATCGACATCAGCACCTCATCCGATTGGTCGCGGATTTCGAGCGACCGAACCTTGTCGGTACCATCGAAATTGTCGTAATACATCGCACGCATATAGGACAGGTCACCGCTCACATCATCGGTATCACCGCCGGTAAATGTAATGCTCCCGTTTATTGCTTCCCCATTTGCTTCCGCGCGGATAAAGACGACCCCTTGCGTAACCACATCGCTGGGAATGAGGATTTTGTAGGCGAAAGGCATGTAGAAATATGAAAGCGCATAAAAGACCAGCAGCGCAACCGGGAGGATGATGAATAGGGCACGTTTACTTGTGGGGCGTTTAGTTGATCGTTCTGATTTGTCCATAAATGTTCACTCCAATATTTTATCGTAATCTCGTAGTTATTCAGAAGAGTGTCTCCACAAAACAGCTTGCAGAATACTGCCCACTATTATCTTGAGCGTTCTGAATTAACGTGTCTCATTATAACATTTTCTGTAGGACAATGGTATGTTCAAAGTTCATCATTTTATATACAAACTTCACCGCTTCGAGGCTTGGATTTTTTCTGGAATCGTGCGTGTTCCTGTGATATACTTATCGTATTAATATTCGCCTTTGGAAGAAAAGGTGCAACAGAGAATTATATAATGCGGTGGTGTTTGGTGATGAAAAATATTATTTACGATAAAGCAAAATGGCATTATGAAGCAAGTGGCTTTCCTTCTGGACTGCCCCTCGAAAATGGCGCTACGCACATAGCTTTCTTTTTACATTGGTGCATTGAAATGGGCTTTTACAGCAAGCAAATGGTTGGCGATTTTTCTGAGGAAATCATGTTTGTAAAGAATGGACAGCTTGACAGTAGGGATTTGTTTATTAAGATGGATGGCGTACTGTGTTCCGATGACTTGAATACTAAAGGAAACGCATTTGCAACGGCCTACTATTCGTCAGGCAGATCAAAATTCGCAAAAGAAGTAGGATATTATCCTGCTGATGTTGACAATTTCGCCAAAGAAAATCTACACGGTGAAGAATATTTTTTTATGGAAAATTCCGATGAAAACTATTGTAAAATGAAAAGTATTATTGATAGTAGATATTCTGATTTTCTAAAAATGAGTCAACGCAGTAAATAAGCATTTTCCTTCACATTCGGCTTTCTTTGCCGCTGTCTGCTTTTTTCTTTATCACGGTCGTGATAAATTAATCAATAAATTTTAAGTGGATTTCTACCGTCTGCGACGGATCAATAGCGCACCGTAGTTTTGGGCAAAACGCCGGTTCTTTCCCGATGGCAAAAATAAAATCGATGAAGTTTGTATATAAAGTGATGAACTTTAAACATACCATCACTAAATCCCAAGTGCTATAATAAGACATTATATCAACAAAAGCGATAACATCGTGATCAAGGAGGGCCCCCTATGCGCTGGCTGTTAATCTGGCTTGCCGATCTGATAGGCTGTTTTTTCATCTATGGAATAATTGATTTAATTGGTGGCGGACCAAGGATCCGTCGTCTTTCGGCGGCGGAAAAAGCGCAACGTGGGGTGAACCTACCCAATGATAAAGCGCTTCAATACCTACATAGTTATTATAATTCCTTTAAGACCTTGAATCT
Source organism: Lachnospiraceae bacterium (assembly GCA_031285465.1). Taxonomy (GTDB): domain Bacteria; phylum Bacillota; class Clostridia; order Lachnospirales; family Lachnospiraceae; genus UBA935. The sequence continues at coordinate 1,981 of JAITWD010000212.1, read as the reverse complement.
CAATAGTGTAGCCAGTATTATGACCAGCAATTTGTACTATCGGGTAGCCACCAAAATACGCTTATTTAATAAAGTGGGATTGCGTCAGGAGTGTGAGATCACCCCCACTCCTTTGTCACCACCGGATAATGCAGTTGAAAAGGACTACATTGACATAAACGGCAAGGACGACTATACGAAGGGCAGGGTGGTCGGTGGTTTAGATTATCGCTTTGTTGACACCGTCACCGGCGAGGCATTGGCGGATATCCATTATGATAAGGTGGATTGCAGTATCTTTGTTACCCGTGGCAGCGAGCGTTCCAGCGGAGACGACTTTGCCTGTCAGGGATGTGGTGCAAAGGTGACGGCATCGGGTGAACTTTTTATCTGTAAATATTGCGGAACCACCTATCGGGCGGATAGCTTTGACTGGTGCCTTTCTGGCGTTGTGGATACAATTGTTCCCAATAAAAAGGACAAGCGTGCGCAAAGAAAGACATCATTTGGTGAGAAAATAGCCAATTTAATCCTCTATCCCGCGTTTTTTATTGCAATCTGGATATTCCCCTTTTGGGCCGATCGTATTCCCCTCATAAAGAGTTTTATTATCGCCCAACTGATCATCTTTCCGTTGGTGGCGGTGATCGCCAGTATTCGGAGCATTATTAAAAAACGTCGTTATTGGGCAATGACCAAAGCGGATCCGCTGTGTACCATGTCGGTTTTTTTGACCAGAACCGACCACTTGCTGGAGCGACTGTTCAATGCACATGATCTTAATCCGGGTGAAATGAAACCGATCATGGATGGAGCCCTTTATCAACATCTTATCGCTAATTACCAACATAGTGGCAATTATGTTTTAAGCGTTAATCTGGGTTTGATTGATGATGTGCGCTATAGCGTCGCCAACGGACGCCAACATGCCAAGGTTGCCGGCAGGGTGTTCTACACCATCTTCACCCCGGAGCGGGCGGTCAGACGATTTAATAAGAAGGGGTGGATTTCCCTTTACCGCAACGAGGGGACCCGGTACAAGCGACGGAATGAAATGCAGGCGGCCAATTGCAGCGGTTGTGGAGCGGCGATGGATCTAACCGTCAATGGGGCTTGCCGATATTGTGGGGCGGAGTATGACATTGCCGATTTTGACTGGGTGATTGAAGCAATTGATATGGGTATTTTGGTATGACATGATGCCAGGGTCAAAAGGTCAAGCACGCAGATCAGGGTGAAAAATCAAAGATTTTTCAATTTCTTATTTAGGGAAACGCTGATTAAAGCGTTTCCCGCGCCGGATTTGCGGCACAAAGTGCCAATGCCCACTGCAAATCCGTGCGCATCCTGCGGAGCGTCTAAGGAAACACTGTTTTAATCAGTGTTTCCTTAGGAAGTTACGCAGATAAAATCTACGAATTGTATGGGAGGTTAAAATGGGACTTATCAGAACCGCACTAACCAGTATCAAGGATACGGTGGCCGATCAGCATCAATCGGTGTTCACCTGTGAAGATCTGGGGATTGAGATCCTCATGATGAAAAAGACCAATCGTAACGGTATCATCCGAAATGGCAGCCGGATATTGGTAGGTCCCGGTCAAATGGCCGTTCTGGTCGATAATGGTCAGATTATGGATGCCACTGCCGAACAGGGCATATTTGAATTTAATTCCGATGTGGCCCCGACCTTTTTTGCCGGTAACTTCGGTGGCGTCTTTAAAGAAATGTGGGAACGGTTTAAATTCGGCGGGGCATCGTGGCAGGATCAGGCGGTATACTTCATCAATACCAAAGAAATCTTCGACAACGGTTTTGGTACGCCTGCTCCGGTGATGTACCGCGATTGGGAGCATCAGATGGGTGATGCACGTAATCCCGGCGGACGGGTTCCGCTCCGGGTGGCGATCAAGTGCATGGGCAACTATACCTTTGAGATCAACCAGCCGGCGCTCTTTATGCAGAAAATCGGCGGTACGGTCCCCATTTATCAAAAGAGTGA
>JAITWD010000210.1 GCA_031285465.1 Lachnospiraceae bacterium | reverse complement strand
AGAGCTGTGGAAAACATATGCGCAGTATAGCTATCTGTCAGATCGCATCGGCGGGCACTATTCTAAAATACAAACCGCCATACAAAAAATGTCGGTAGGTTGATGAAATATGTCTTTTTTAAACACTATGGATATTTCCGCTTCTGCGCTCCCCCGCCACCTCGGTCAGGAGAACATTATCCCCCACCAGCGGCTTAATCCGCTCTTTACGGAAGATCCCCTTCGCCTTGCACTCAAACAGCTCGCCCGACCTCTCCTCATACACATAATAAAAACCTGCGATACCCTTAACGATCTTTCCCTGCATAACTATCCTTTTCACTAAAGTATCCAATCTTTCCCGGCGCAAAAATCCTTTTCATTAAAATCATAGGAAAACGCTGATAAATTCGTTTCCCGCGCCGGATGCGCGGCACAAAGTGCCAAGGCCCACGAAAATCCGTGCGCTTCTAACCTTGCTTTATCCACCCAGCTACTCTTAATTCTGCTCGGCAAAATTAACCAACCGCTCAATCTCCTTGGTTTCCGCCGTCCCCGGAATGGTCTCCACCGTCCCGTCATCGTGGTTGATCGTCTGCTCCTCCCGATTATTGACATACCGCAGCACTACCTCGCCCGATGCCACCGGAATATTGGATATATTTACCGGTTGCGGAAAGGAGGTCGTCTCGGTATCCAGCAGGGTCGTCCCGTCGGTCGCGGTCAATATCACCCGCACTGCCGTTCCCGCCTTATAATAAGGATCCTCCTCGGTCGTCGGCGCATCAATATTCCCCATATAACTATAGAGCATCCCGAGGGCTCCGACACTGATCTGAAAATCCACCACCGTTCCCTTTTCCACCGGCACCCCGACCGAATAGGACTGATAGCAGACCAGTCCCAACAAGGCAGGATCTTCATGTGATACCTCCGTGATCAGACCTACTTCCAGACCGGCCTCCGCTAAAATGATCACCGCATCTTCTTCGGTCTGACCGATCAGCGTCGGCATGGAGACGGTATTTTCCTCCGCACCCAGACTGACCCAAATACTTACCACCGTACCTGCCGGCACCTTACTGCCCGATGCCGGATCCTGACGCAACACATCCCCCGCCTTAATATATTCATCACTATCTTCATTACGTTCCACGGTAAACCCGGCGGACTCAAGGGCGGCTACCGCCTCCGCCTCACTTTTTCCGACCAGCTCCGGTACTTCGATCCCGACCGAGCCGGAACTGACCGTCAGCACCACGTTATTGGCGGGATCGGCCCTCTCCCCTTCAATAACCGACGACGCCATTACAATATCACTTCCATATTGGTCACTTTCAGCAAAATCAATCTCTGGTGTCAGACCGATCGCGATCAGTGCCCGTTTTGCCTCTTCCTGATCCATTCCGATCACACCGATCATTTCGATCAGCTCGCCGGAAGCGACCACTTCCTCATCGGCATCACCCTGATTAAAAAAGTCAAACTGAAACAGGCCAAAGGCCCGACCTACCAAAACAATCACCACACATCCGACCAGGATGGCCGCAACGACCGCCAACACGGTGGTGACCCGCTCCATCCGGGGATCGTAATCATACTCCCGATCTGTATTGTAGTCCTCTTCGTTTTCATCATATTCAAAGTAATCTTCATCCATCGCCGGCGTTTCCGCCTCATACCGCTCCTCCGTTTCCCGACGATAGGGACGGATAACCTCCGGAGCATTGCGTAGTCGTGCCGCCTTTATCTGCGCCACCTCAACATCGCTGATCGGGCGGGTCGACGCTTCCTCATCCGGTTCCACCACCTTAACGAAATCTTCGTCGGGATTCATAAGCGATCGTTTCAGATCGGCCACCAGCTCACCCATCGTCTGATAACGACGGTCGGGACTCTTTTGACAACATTTATAAACAATCTGCTCCACGCTGACCGGTATTTCCGCGACAAACTCCCGCGGTGACGGCATCTCCTCCTGGATATGCTTAATGGCGATCGCCACGGTGGTTTCACCGTTAAATGCCACCCGGCCGGTCAACATTTCAAATAAGGTGATCCCCAACGAATAAATATCACTTTTGGCATCGGAAAAACCGCCACGCGCCTGCTCCGGTGACGTATAGTGCACCGACCCCATCACGTTGGAGGTGATGGTATTGCTGGTCGCCGCTTTGGCGATCCCGAAATCGGTCACCTTTACCTTTCCTTCTTTGGAGATAATAATATTCTGCGGTTTGATATCCCGATGGATAATATGATTATTATGAGCCGCCTCGATACCCATACAGATCTGGATGGCGATACTGATCGCCTCTTTTACCGAAAGACGTGCCTTTTTTTCGATGTATTTTTTGAGGGTGATACCCTCCACTAATTCCATTACAATATAGTAAATAGCATTTTCTTCCCCGACATCATGAACATTTACGATATTGGGGTGACTTAGTCCGGCCGCGGCCTGCGCCTCGATCCTGAATTTAGATACAAAATTAGCATTTTCGCTGAATTCCTGTTTGAGCACCTTTACCGCGACAAAACGGTTCAGTTTATGGCATTTCGCCTTATAAACGTCGGACATGCCGCCGGTACCGATTTTTTCCAGAATTTCATAACGATCGCCGATTATCATTCCTATTTTAATCATAAAATACTTAACTCCTATCTTCCCATATAAAGGTGTGGTTCGGTATTAAGCAAATGGATCAATGATGATCACTGCAATATTGTCTTTTCCACCGTTATCATTGGCTCTGTCCACCAATGTCTGTGCTTTCTCGGTCAAATCGGCCGCATCATATAAAATCCGCCCGATCTCTTCATCTTCCAGCATATTACTTAGTCCGTCGGAACACATTAACACCATGTCGCCGGGCGCAAGTTCTTCATAAAAAAAGTCTACATTCACCATATCTCTGGCGCCAATGGCGCGGGTGATGATATGTTTATCCGGATGATTTTTCGCCAGTTCTTTATCCATCCCGCCCAAACGGACCATCTCCTCCACCAGCGAATGATCGCGGGTGATCTGGCGGATGGTGCGTCGCTTTACATTAGCCAGGTAAAGCCGGCTGTCGCCCACATTGGCGATCTGCAAGTATTTACCCATACAGGTGGCGGCTACAATAGTAGTACCCATCCCGAATAAATCCTGATCTTCACCGGCGAGTTTCCGTACCTCCTCATTGGCGGCCTGAATGGCCTTGTCCAAAATCTTGATCGGATTCTTTTCAAAGGAGCGGGTTATTTCGTCAATGATTCTCTCCACCGTACATTTGGAGGCAAAATCACCGGCGTTATGTCCGCCCATTCCGTCCGCGACAATAAAGACATTAGGAAGATTTCCTAAGTTATCCTCGGTCACAAAGACAAAATCCTGATTCAGTTTACGCTTTTTCCCGACATCAGTCAAAGCAACCGATTTCAGCATGGTTTTCCTCCCTTAGGGACTGTTGATGAAGACGTCTAAGCTGCCCACAGGCACCCTCGATGTCTCTTCCCATTTCCCTTCTAATAGTAACATTAATTTGGTTTTTTTCAAGTTTATTTTTAAATTCCTGGATTTTTTTACCGGTGGGAAGGTTAAAAGATCGCTCCTCCACTGGGTTTACCGGGATCAAATTGATGTGGGCACCAAGCGGTCTGATCAGAGCGATCAGAGCGGTAGCATCCTCCTGACTGTCATTTTCCCCCGCCATCAGGCTATATTCAAAGGTCACCCGCCGACCGGTTTTATTGAAATAATCGGCACAGGCATCCATCACCTCGGCAAGGGAATAACGACGGGCGATCGGCATCAAAGCTTGACGCTGTTTATCGGTCGGGGCATGAAGCGACAGGGCAAGGGTGATCTTAAGCCCGGCCTCGGCGAGACGGTAAATCTCCGGAACCAGACCGCAGGTGGAGACGGTAATAGCACGCTGGCTGATATTAAGACCATTTTCATCGGAGATCATGTTGATGAAGTTCAGAAGGTTATCGTAGTTATCCAGCGGTTCACCGATCCCCATCACGACGATATTGGATACCCGTTCGCCCGAATGTCTGGTCACGGCATAGATCTGCTCCAGCATCTCCGCCGCCGTCAGTGAACGTTCCAGTCCGCCGATGGTGGAGGCACAGAAGGCGCATCCCATCCGACAACCCACCTGGGAGGAAATGCAGACCGAATTGCCGTGGCGATAGTTCATCAACACCGTTTCGATCATGTGACCGTCGGGCAACTGAAAGAGATATTTACGGGTGGCATCGCGTTCCGACTGGCGCACGAGCACCGGGTGCAGAACGGTGTAGGAAAACCGATTATGTAATTGGTCGCGCAGACTCGCGGAGAGGTTGGTCATCGATGCAAAATCTTCCGCCAATTTAGTGTGCATCCATTCATAGATCTGGGTGGCACGAAAAGAGCGCTCACCCAGCTCGGTTATAGCGGCCTTTAATTGGGGAAGAGACATCGACTTTATGTCGGGCTTTTGACTTTGGGGCATGATCGTTTCCTTTTAAGTTATTGTGATGGGGCTTTTAGTAGCTTTAGGAAAACGCTGATCCGATCAGTGTTTCCTTAGACTTTATTACGGCGCAGGCGACAGATAAAAAAGCCATCGGTCGGATGGATGCCGGGCAGTAACTGAAGCATAGCCGTCTGATCACCGATCAGCGATAGCGCACCCGGCGGGAATGCTTCGGTCTCAAAGGGAAATTGTTCGGTGAACCATTTCATCATATCTTCGTTTTCCCCCCGGTTAATGGTACAGGTGCTATAGATCATAAGACCGCCGGGTTTGACATACTGCCAGACGGTACGGAGGATATCCCGCTGAAGGGCAATGATTTCCTCGATAGCTTCTGGGGTGATCTTATATTTAATATCACGTTTTTTACCGATGATCCCAAGACCAGAGCAGGGCAGGTCGGCAAGCAGAACATCGGCTTTGCCCACCAGCGAAGGCTGGATGACCCGGGCGTCATGTTCGATGATCTCGATATTATCCATACGCATCCTGATCGCATTATCCTGGATCAGGGCAAGCTTTGGTGCACTAATATCACCGGCAAGCACCTTAGCCGCCCGTTCGGCGGCATGGAGGGTCTTCCCGCCGGGAGCCGCACAGACGTCTAACAGGCAATCGGTCGGTTTAAGACCGGCACTATCGACCACCAGCATGGAGCTGACATCCTGAACCATAAACCACCCTTCCGCAAAACCGGGCAGATTACGGATGCCCGGCACATCGGTCAGTTCATAGGCGACCGGCAGATAGGGGTGGGGGGTCGCCTTAACACCGACCGCCTTAAGCTGATCAAGCCATGCCCGCTTGTCCTCCGGCGCAAGATCACCGCGCAGACGCACGGTAACCGGTCGGATGGCAAGCAGTCCATCAAGCAGGCGGACCGTTTTTTCCTGACCAAGTTGCCCGAACCATCGCTCGATCAGCCACTGGGGCATGGAGTGGACGACCGACAGGTAGTGTAACGGTTCCTTGGTGGCATCGGGCAGGGGCAGGGACTCCTTCTGACGCACGATGGTGCGGAGAATACCGTTGACGAAACCGCGCAGACTGGTAAAACCTCTTTTGCCCGCCAGTTTAACCGCTTCATCACAAGCGGCACGGTCGGGGATCGCATCCAGATAGAGGATTTGATAGGCCGACATACGCAACAGATTCTTGATCAGGGGTTTCATCTTGGTCGTAGGGAGCTTGGAATAGTGGTCGATGATGTAGTCAAGGGTAATGAGCCGTTCTAAGGTACCCTCGGTCAGACGTTTGACAAAATCTTTGTCGCGGCTGGGCCAGTAATTGTATTTGTTGAGAACATCGCCGATCAGGAGGTGACTGTAGGTTTGTTCCTCGGTAATGGCAATGAGCATATTTAAAACCAGTTCTCTGGGGGTATCTTTCATGTTTGCATCCTTTTGGGTTGGTTGTGCGACCGCCTTATTTTTAGTCGTTACGGCGGCGACTGTTGGACAGGAGTATCAGGCGAAGTAACTGGAGCACGGCCGATGCGGCGGCGGCGACATAGGTAAGAGCCGCAGCCGTCAAAACATGACGACAGTCACCGACCTCTTCATTGCCCATCAGTCCGTAATCACCCAATGCACGAAGTGCCCGACTGGAGGCATTAAACTCCACCGGCAAGGTGATCACCTGAAAAAGAACCGCCACCGAAAAAATCACAATCCCGATATCGATCAGGGTAATGTTGCCCAATCCCGGTAACGGAATATTGATCCCAAGGATCATGCCCAGGATTACCAGTGGCAGTCCCAGCTTGGAACCGATATTGGCGGCCGGGACCAGGGCGGAACGCAGTTTTAGTGGCACATAGGATGTATTGTGCTGGATGGCATGACCGCACTCATGGGCGGCAACACCGATAGCCGCCACCGAATTGCTACTATGGACCGAATCGGACAGTCGAAGGACCTTACTGCGCGGATCATAATGATCGGTCAGATCGCCATTCACCCGCTCTATCCTCACATCGGTGATCCCGGCTCCGTTTAAGATCCGCTTCGCCGCTTCGGCTCCGGTCATCCCGCTCCGACTGCGGATGCGTGAATACTTCCGAAAGGTGCTCCGCATATATCCGCTCGCGATCAGACAGACTACTGCACCGATAATGACTAAAATATAGGTTGGGTCAAAATAGTAACCGTACATGTTTATCCTCCTTATTTGTAGATATGCCACTCCGGTGGCACATACAATATATTCAAATACCTTGAAGAAACCTCACCCGCGAGGCGTAGCATTTCTTAGGTGGCGTTCTTTGACACCTTAGAAATCCTCTTCGCGCTTAGTTCTGTACCAACGATCATTTTGACACCACGCAGAAAATCGGCGGTGGTCATCCGCTTCTTTCCCTCAAGCTGTAGCTCATTGATGCGCAGATATCCTTCGCCGGTTTTGACCACAAAATCGCCTTTATTCACCTGCGCGATCATGCCCGGTTTCAAAGCATCGACCGCTTTCCCGAGGGAACGGTCAAGCTGCTCGGATGATGTCGGTAATGATGCACACGATAATGGCTCGGACAAAGTAAGGTCCTCGGAACCTAACGGGTCGGCCGACCATATTTTCATAACCTTATCCTGATAAAATGTATATGCGCTGGGCCATGAATTCAATCCTCTGACCAACCGCTCGATCGATCGTGCCGGCAATTGCCAGTCGATATTTCCTTCTTCTTTGGTTAACATCGGCGCATAGCAGGACAAGTCATCGTTTTGTTGTACTGGAATGATGGTGCCACTTTCGATCTTTTTAAGGGCGGCGATGATCAGTTCTGAACCGGCAACACTTAACCGGTCATGTAAAGTATCGGCCGTATCGCTTCGTTCGATCGGTACTGAAACCGACAAAAGCATATCGCCGGTATCAAGGCCCTTGTCCATTTGCATGATGGTCACCCCGGTTTCCTCTTCACCGTCAATGATGGC
>JAITWD010000207.1 GCA_031285465.1 Lachnospiraceae bacterium | reverse complement strand
GGCAGCGGAACCGAATCCAGTGGGGTGGTCAGGATTATTAAGGATTTGGATGAACCGCTTGAAGGACGGGAGGTTCTGATCGTTGAAGACATCGTTGATACCGGACGGACCCTTAAGTATTTGATGGGTATGCTGATGGAACGCAAGCCAGCCGGTCTTAAATTGTGTGCCTTGTTGGATAAACCAGAACGTCGCGAGGTGGAAGTGCAGGTAAATTATACAGGGTTTCGAATTACCGATGATTTTGTAGTTGGTTACGGTCTTGATTATGATCAGAAATACCGAAATCTTCCCTTTATCGGCGTGGTGAAGTTTAACGGTAATGATTAATGATTTTTTGGCAACTTAAGGTTATATAGTTTATATAAAATATACTTATCTGCTGAAGGCAGATGGATAGGAGTCTTCGTTGAAAAGCAATCGTAATTTTAATTTTTACTTCTTAATAATCATTGGCCTGGTCGCTCTGGCGGCGTGGATCGGAACCCAGAATACAGGGGGAAGTGACTATACCAGAGGCGATTTGCTCTCTTCCATAGAACGAGGAGAGGTGGTGAGGGTGACTATTCTGCCCTATCAGCAGACCCCTACCGGTGAGGTCAGGGTCGATCTGGTAAATAATCAGCGTGAGACTATGTATGCCACCGATGTTCAGGAGATTGAACAACTGTTGATCCAGAATAATATTGATCCGGAGGTAATGAAGGTACCGGGTGACAATTGGTTTTTAAACAGTGTGTTACCGATACTACTGGGGGTCATTGTTATCGTATTCTTTTTTGTGATGATGAACAACCAGAATTCCGGCAGTGGCAATAAGATGGTTAATTTTGGCAAGAGCCGTGCCCGAATGAGCACCGGGGTCGGCCAGATAACACTCAAGGACGTTGCCGGTCTTAAAGAAGAGAAAGAAGATTTGGAAGAAATTGTTGAATTCTTGAAAGAACCCGCTAAGTTCGCCAAGCTGGGCGCGCGTATCCCTAAGGGTATTTTGTTGGAGGGTGCCCCCGGTACCGGTAAAACCTTGCTGGCAAAGGCTATTGCCGGAGAAGCAAATGTTCCATTTTTCACCATCTCCGGTTCGGATTTCGTGGAGATGTTTGTCGGTGTTGGCGCCTCCCGGGTGCGGGATTTGTTTGAAGATGCGAAGCGTCATGCGCCATGTATTATCTTCATTGATGAAATTGATGCAGTTGCCCGTCGCCGTGGAACCGGTTTGGGTGGCGGTCATGACGAACGTGAACAAACCTTGAATCAGTTATTGGTTGAGATGGACGGTTTTGGTGTTAATGAGGGTATTATTGTTCTTGCCGCGACCAATCGGGTGGATATCCTTGACCCCGCCATTCTTCGTCCCGGCCGTTTCGATCGTAAGATCAGTGTTAATCGCCCCGATGTTGGTGGACGTGAAGATATTTTAAAGATTCATGCTAAAAATAAGCCGTTGGCGGAAGATGTTGACCTAAAGCAGGTGGCTCAAACCACCGCCGGTTTCACCGGTGCCGACTTGGAAAATCTGTTAAATGAAGCCGCTATTATGGCGGCAAAAGGTAATCGTAGCTTTATTGTTCAGGAGGATATTAAGCATTCCTTTATCAAGGTGGGGATTGGCGGTGAAAAGAGAAGCCGGATCATCAGCGAAAAAGAAAAACGGATCACGGCCTATCATGAATCCGGACACGCCATCCTTTTCCAGGCACTGCCCGATGTGGGACCGGTTCATATTGTTTCCATTATTCCGACCGGTCGTGGTGCCGCCGGTTATACCATGCCATTACCGGAACGGGATGATATGTTTACCACAAAAGGTAAAATGGAGCAGGAGATCATGGTTTCACTTGGTGGACGCATCGCTGAAGAGCTGGTTTTTGATGACATTACTACCGGGGCCTCTCATGATATCAAACGAGCTACCCAGGATGCCCGTAGCATGGTTACCAAATTTGGTATGTCGGAACAGATTGGTACTATCAACTATAGCAGTGATGATGATGAAGTGTTCATCGGCCGTGATCTGGCTCATACTAAGAGCCACAGTGAAATGATCGCCGGCGAGATTGATAAAGAGGTTAAGCGGATCATCGATGACTGTTATGCAAAGGCACGTGCTATCATTGAAGAAAAACGTGACATTCTGGAAAAATGCGCCAATCTTTTGCTAGAAAAAGAAAAAATATCCCGTGAAGAGTTCGAAGCGCTATATGTTGAGTGAGACAGGACAATATTATTAATAGCAAAAATCTGAAAAGGACAGTAATCCTACTGTTCTTTTCACTTTTCTGGAAAAGTTGTTCTCACCAAGGCTGGACAAACCATTCGGTGATGGTATAGGAAAATTTTCAAGTTACTTAAGGATGTCCTCCGGATTTCCTATTGATTATGTACAATATATAGGATAAAATAAAAAGAAGTATGTAAATCTTGTGTCGAAAAGAGGATTGTATGGATTTTGGAAGAGATATACCAGCGGAACAAAAAGGTCTATATATTTCCAATATGCGCCCCATGTTTAACCGTAGAGCCCTATTCAGTGATATGACTGAGGATTATGTATCACCGATGGAACCTAATAAGTACAGCCATGTCACCATTCGGTTTCGAACGGAGGTAGATAATGTTGATCGGGTATACCTGATCGGTCAAACCGATAAAACCGAAAAACATCTGATGATAAAAGACGGATCGGATGAACTATTTGATTATTATAGTGTGGAAGTAGAGCTGGGCGAGGATCCCTTCCAATACTATTTTGAGATCCAGGCTGGTAAAATTACCTGTAACTACGATACTCGCGGGGTGACTCAGGATATCCAACCGCATTTTATGATGCGGATAATACCTGGATTCAAGACGCCCGACTGGGCTAAGGGTGCGGTAATATATCAGATTTATGTTGACCGCTTCTTCAATGGGGACACCTCCAATGATGTTTTGACCGGTGAATACGAGTATGTCGGCGACAAAACGGTCCGGGTCGAGGACTGGAATAAATACCCTGCATCAATGGGGGTGAGGGAGTTTTACGGAGGCGATCTCAAGGGTGTGCTGGCTAAAATGGATTACCTAAAAGACTTAGGGATAGATGTTATTTATTTTAATCCCTTGTTTGTTTCGCCATCCAACCATAAATATGATATTCAGGATTATGACTATATTGATCCTCATTTTGGTGCGATCGTCAATGATAATGGTGAGTTACTCCGATCAGATCAGCGAGAAAACCGCTTTGCGACGCGCTATATAAATAGGGTTACCAACCCGGAAAATCTTGAAGCCAGTAATCTTGTTTTTGCCAAGGTGGTTGAGGAGGCTCATAAGCGGGGTATTAGAGTTATCCTTGATGGAGTGTTTAACCATTGCGGTTCTTTTAATAAATGGATGGATCGTGAGCGTATCTACGAAAATGTGCCGGGATATGACAAAGGTGGCTTTGTTTCTGCCGATAGCCCCTATCGTAACTATTTTCAATTTACCCGTCAGGATGGTTGGCCATACAACCGTAATT
>JAITWD010000194.1 GCA_031285465.1 Lachnospiraceae bacterium | reverse complement strand
ATTTCGCAGATTTTATCTGCGAAACTGCTTGAATCATAAGTGAAAAATCTATGATTGCTCACACTAATAACCTTAGTAACCATTGCCTTAAAACCTTAATAACCGCCTAATATTCATAGATAGAATAACAAAAACCAATTAAATTATCTTAGCATTGGCTATCAAAAATGTCAAATTCAGGAGGTCTACAAAATGAATAATCGCTTGATGAACTTAAGATTAAAAGAAGGGTTATACAAAACCGGTGAAATAGCCGCCGAACTGGGCACAACCGCTATAACCTTAAATCGATTCTTACAAGGCCAACAGGTGCAATACCGGCCAAACGGCTCCCATACATGGCGGTTATATGCCAAACACCTTAGAAATAATCTCGCCCGCCCGCGAATGGTGAAACTAAATAACGGCTATGAACTTCCCCTGCTGATGTGGACCTCCAAGGGGCGCGACTTCATCTTTGACCTTGCCGAACGGTCGATGCCGTCATGGTATGCGGAAGCTATCGCTCAGACCAAAGCATAGGCAAAACCAGGGAAACGCTGCCTTAATCAGTGTTTCCTTAGAATATCGGCAATACGAAGATAGCCGTAATACGAAAATACGGTCATACGAAGATACCAGCAATACGAACTGCGCTCGACGGCGCAGTTTGTTGTATTTTTTATTGCTATCCGATCACCGGTCTACCACATACCAGCCATATCTGTCACGATCGGCAGGGCGACAGCGCACCGAAAGGGCGATCCCCTCTTCCAGATATTCCTTTTTATCCACGATAGCATGCTCAATAAAATAGGACTCGATCCCACTTTCACAATAGGGGATCAGGAAATCGACGGCAACATGATCACTGGTTACCGCTTCGGTTATCATCCCGACTAACTCACTTAGACCCGCCCTTTGCTTCGCGGACAGGAAAATGCGGTCGTTGCCTTTGATGGTGGGATAGTCTGCCATGCATTTATCGGCTTTATTGTAGATGGTTATCATCGGAATGTGGGCCGCACCCAGTTCCTTCAAGGTATCAAGGGTCACCTGCATGTGCTCCTGATAATGTTCATCGGAATAGTCCACCACATGGAGAAGCAGATCGGCATTTTTTATCTCCTCCAGGGTGGCATGGAAGGCCTTGATCAGACCGGTCGGCAGTTTATGGATAAAGCCGACCGTGTCGGATAACAGCCACTCCTGATGCTGTCCGGTCTTGATCCGGCGGATGGTGGTCTCCAGCGTGGCAAAAAGCATATCCTTTTCCAGGACCAGCTTATCCTTATCCTGCATGTAGGTATCCACCATCGCATTCATAATGGTGGATTTACCGGCATTGGTATAACCCACTAACGACACCAGGGGAAGGGTCGATGAGGTGCGCATTTTCCGCTGGACCTCACGATTGGCGGCCACCTCCTTTAGTTCTGCTTTTAATTCGGTAATGCGGTTACTGATCTTACGCCGATCCAGCTCCAGCTTCTTTTCCCCGGCACCACGGCTACTTTGGCTGCCGCTGGCACCGCCCTGTCTGGTAAGTGCCTCATGCATCCCGACCAGACGGGGTAACAGGTATTGTAGTCGCGCCGTTTCCACCTGTAGCTTGGCCTCACGACTGACCGCCCGTTTATCAAAGATATCCAGGATCAGTGCCGTCCGGTCCATTACCGGCCGACCGATCTCCTTTTGTAGATTACGCAGCTGTGAGGGGGACAGCGGATCATAAAAAACGATCGTGTCGGCGTCCAGTTGCTCCGCCGCCTGAGCGATCTCGACCACCTTGCCGGTTCCGACATAGAGGGAGGAATGGAATGCCTCCAGATTCTGTACCATCACCCCGACCGTCTCCATTAAGCCGGCTTCTGCCAATTGTTCCAATTCTTCCATCCCAACCATGAAATCGGTCTCGGCACCGGTATCCACCCCGACCAGGATCACCCGTTCCCATTGTCCGTCATTTTTTATTGCCATTTGCTTTCCTTCCTCTTCTGAACGATCCATTTTTATTTTCTACTAAACTGTTTTAAACAAGTCATCAATGAGGGTAAAAAAATTCTCAAAGGTTTTGGCACAGCAACCGGGATTCTTAATGGCGATCGCTCCGGTCTTTAAACCGATCAAAGTAAATGCCATTGCCATCCGGTGATCTTCATAGGTTTCCACCGCTCCACCCTTAAGCGGGCCGGGTGTGATCATGATATCGCCTGCGTCGGTCGCCTCACAGGCGATACCGATGCGGGTCAGCTCGGTGACGATCGCTCCGATCCGGTCCGATTCCTGAAAACGGATATGACCGACAGCACGAATGGTAGTGGCGGTGGTGGCAAAGGGTGCCAATGCCGCCATCGTCATGGTCTGGTCGGAAAAATCCTTCATATCGACCGTCAGGCCGGGAAAGGCCTCAACCGACCGGCCGCGCACCCATAACCCTTCCGCACTGTCTTCCAGCCGACAGCCCAGTTGTTCCAGCAGTTCAACAAATCGGATATCGCCCTGCATCGAATCGCGGTGCACCTGCCGCACCAGCACATCGGTACCCAGCAACGGTGCACAGGCATAAAAATAACATGCCCCGGACACATCCGGTTCAATGCGATAGTCCGTGATTCCATGGTCTTGTCTGAATGCATCCCCACTCGTTTGACCAGGCTGGTCATTGAATTGCCCGATCGGCGGGATGGAGTAACCGTCGCTTTCTTTTGTGATCACCCTGCCAAACTGCTCCATCATCCGCAGGGTGATGCCGATATAGGCACCGCCGGTCCGCTCACCGATCAGCCGCACCCGTAGCCCCCCCGGGCAGACCCCGCCCGCCATAAGAAGCGCACTGGCAAATTGGCTGCTGATATTGGTATCGACCGTTACCTCGGTCATATTTTTAACCCCGCGATTTATCCGGAAGGGAAAATAGCCCTCCTGTTCCAGGCATTCGATGTCGGCACCTGCCTGACGCAGAGCGGTTAAAAGGGTCGCCATCGGCCGCCGCCGCATTTGCGGCGAGGCATCCAGGGTATACCGGCCACCGGCAAGTGCCAGCAGTACGGTCAAAAAGCGGGCGGCCGTCCCGGCACTCCGGACATTTATCAACGCTTCCTTGCAGGGAATACGACCACCTTCTCCCCATATGACCACCGTTTGGTGCGCTTCGTCTATCTTAAGCCTAAAGCCCAGCCCACCGAGACAGTCCATCATCGCCCGTGAATCATCGCTGAACAGCACCCCCTGCAACACACACTGGGTAGTACCCAGCGCCGCCAGTAGTAATGCACGATTGGTTATACTCTTCGATCCGGGAACGCTCACGATAATATCCTTATGACCATCCTGATCGGTCCACCTGGGTACATGAAAAATTTCTGTTGGTTCCATAATCATCCTCTATCATCTTAAATAACCTATTATTGCTGTTACTATATTACTATTTTTTATAATCACCGTCAAATAAAAAGGGGGCTTGATCGCCGGCCAATACTCTTTACTCAAATCCGGTGCGGAAAACGCTTTGATTGGCATTTCCCTACACCAGGCCATGATCCCCTTGACTCACAATACCCGACATATTATAATAAAAAATGCTATAACTACAAAATGATCACAAAACCACTACTAATCTTCACCCTGGAGGTAACACTATGTCTTTCGAATTTATCACCAAATTACCCACCCCCGAAGCGATCCGTAACGATTACCCGATGCCCGAGGCACTGGTTAAGATAAAAAATGACCGCGACCAGGCCATCGGTCAGGTCATCACTGGTGAAAGCGATAAATTTCTCGTGATCATCGGTCCCTGCTCCGCCGACAATGAAGAGGCGGTCTGTGACTATATCGGTCGTCTTGCCCGACTAAATGAAAAGGTGGCGGACCGGCTGATCCTCATCCCCCGCATCTATACCAATAAACCCCGTACTACCGGTGAAGGCTATAAAGGCATCATCCACCAGCCCGATCCGGAAAAGAAACCCGACCTGCTCGCCGGGCTGATCGCCATGCGCAAGATGCACATCCGCGCCATTGCCGAATCGGGACTGACCGCCGCCGATGAGATGCTCTATCCGGAAAACTGGCGTTATGTCTCCGATATCCTCTCCTATGTCGCCATCGGTGCCCGTTCGGTCGAGGACCAGCAGCACCGCCTGACCGTCAGTGGTTTCGACGTTCCCGCCGGCATGAAAAATCCCACCAGTGGCGACTTCACCGTTATGCTCAATTCGGTCCATGCCGCCCAGCAAAGCCACACCTTTGCCTATCGTGGCTGGGAGGTCAATACCACCGGCAACCCGCTGGCTCACACCATCCTGCGCGGTGCCGTCAATAAGCACGGTCAGAATCTTCCCAACTACCATTACGAGGACCTGCAACGCCTCCTCGACCTCTATAATGAGCGTGACCTCAAAAATCCCGCCTGCATCATCGATGCCAATCACAGCAATTCCAATAAGCACTTTGACCAGCAGCCCCGTATTGTCCGTGAGATCATGCACAGCCGCCGTCTCAATCCCGACCTAAGGACCCTTATCAAAGGGGTCATGATCGAAAGCTACATCGAAGGGGGCAGTCAGGCGATCGGCAATGGCACCTACGGTCAATCGATCACCGATCCCTGCCTCGACTGGGCGACATCGGAACGCCTCATCCTTGATATCGCCGACTGTTGATCGAATCAGGTCAACAGTCAGATTTTCGGTTTCATTGACTCGCGTTCTTATAAATTTCGTAAAATCCTTTTACAAATTTTTTCATTTCATCATTATGGACGGGAAATCTAAATCCGGTATCATATCCGGTAATCCGACCCTCTTGATCGCCCGCGATAATGAACCATAATTCTACATAAAAACAATCATCGATATTAAAATATTCAAAAGTTATTTCAAAATAGTTCTCACTACTGTGATGTGTGAACCTCTCATCATGCTTGTCAACCGTGGCAACAAGTAAATTATTAAGACCCTGATAAATTTTCTTGATTTCAAAAAAATTCATGTATGCATTGATACTTTTATTAATCTCAATAAATTTATTTATTGTGTCCAGCCGTAAAGTAAATGTAACCCATTTTTCAAAATCACTACAATTTGTGTCCTCCGTCACCGCTTCGTCGAAATTAAGTTTTAAGGTAAGATTACCTTCCAGATTTGATATACAAAGCATTTAATCCTCTCCTATCATCACTACAACCCCCGACCGGCGCCTGAGAACATCATCGGTTGGGGGTTGCATAATTAATACCCTTTAATTGTATCGTTGCTGATAAACCTCATCGGGAATCGGAATAATACAAAAGGGATGTCCCGAAGGATCGATCAGGACGGTCCAACTATCGGTAAATTGTGTCGCGCATATTTGAGCACCGCACTCGATCGCATGTCCAACCGCACCGCTAAATTCGGTCATCGTAACATAAAAATCCAAATGGATCATTTGCTGCTGTGCTTCCTTATCGGACCGGTCGACCGGCCATTTCGGACGCCGGTAATCGGGATTTTCCTGAAAGATAATCGGGGCTTCACTGTAGTCTTCTTTTGCTACTATGATCCATTTCTCTCCTTCATGGATCTGACTGCTTTTTGTCCACCCAAGTAGCTGGGCATAAAAGCCTGATAGTTCTTCAATATTGTCACTGTCTATGACGATTTCACCTAATCTCATCGTTATCCATCCTCTAAATTTATTATGCCGGTGCATCCGATCCGTGCCTACACGTGCAATAATATTCTCGCTTTAGTGTCGCGGATGTGCCTTCGCATACACATCCCGCATCCGGTTATGATTCATATTGGCATAAATCTGTGTCGTCGATATATCCGAATGCCCCAGCATCTCCTGCACACTCTTTAGATCGGCCCCATTCTCCACCAAATGGGCGGCAAAGGAATGCCGCAGTGTATGAGGGGTAATATCGGCCTTAACCCCTGCCTTCTTCGCATAAAATTTGATCAGCTTCCAAAAGCCCTGCCGGCTCATCGGCTGCCCGGAGCAATTCACAAACAGATGATCCTCGTAAAGATCGCCCGTCATCTCACCCCTGGCCTTATTCAAATACTGCATCAACGCCCGCCTCGCCTGATTGCCAAAGGGGATGATCCGCTCTCTTGCCTCCCCCTTATTGATATCGGTACAGATGATATACCCCATTTGCAGATTGACCTCCCCCACCTTAAGGGTGATCAGTTCGGTCACTCTGATCCCGGTCGCATACAACAACTCTAACATCGCCCGATCACGCATCTCCTTAGCCGAATCCCCGTCCGGCTGCTCTAACAGACGCACCACCTCATCGGTCGTCATGATCTCCGGGATCTTCTTCTCGATCCGTGGTGCTTTCAAAATATCCGCCACATCCTGCTCCACCATTCCCTCTTTAAACATAAAATGATAAAAAGCCTTAAGTGAAGCGATATTACGCGAAATGGTCGCTGCCGAAAACTGATTCTTTTCCAAATACAAAACATAAGAATGCAAATTGGTCACCGTGATGCCACTGACACTGCCAATCCCCTGCTCTTCCATAAAACAACGCACCTTCGCCAAGTCACGCCGGTAAGACAATTCGGTATTATTCGAGGTTTTCTTCACATTATGTAAATAAGTAATGAATGAATTTATTGCCTGTTCCATAGAATAGCAAGCCTCCCGCAAAGGTGAAAATACTTTTATCAAAATTGACCATTTCTTACATTAGTAAAAAAATCTGACCCGGCCGTCCTGTCGCCTCACAGGACAATCACGGAAACACCGGTAGTAATTGTTACAATCTCTATAACTTTTATTATAAGCCAATTCAATGCATTTGCAAATACTAATTTCTTTGGCCGATCAACCTATTTCCCTTGTTTTCCCGCCAAAGTACCATATCCTGTCCACATATCTCCTTATACTACAACATCTTGAAAATAATAGGAAAAATAAATTAAATTATTTTTAAATCAATATTAATTCATTATAATTTATTCCGGTTAATTTGAAATATTTGGCAAACTTTTTAACTAAATATACCATGGCAACATCTTTGCATTAAAAAATATTTAATATTTCCGTAACCAAAATCGGATTTACATAACACTCCAGAATACTCCCTATTATGACAACCCCGATGATCCATAAGAGCCACACCCCTTTTTTGAGCAAATAGCGCCTCCGATTGGCATAATCCAGCTCACAATCCTTGGCCGGAAAATAAAATTTACAACATAGCTGACAGCACCAGTTAAGCAACATCACCCATGCCGGTATCAACAACAATTGATGCGGAAACAGCCCCACGATGATCAGCAGTATCCCCTTTAGTCCATATCGGATGGTCGCCGCCGTGATGAACATCCCGATCAATGCTCCCTGCCCAAAGGTGAATAAATAAGAGGCGGCAATCCCGGCAAAGGTGGTCGCTAAAACGACCAGCAACGCAATTATTGCCGCCCGCTCACTTAACACAAAGCGCAATAATGCAGTCCCATCCACCTCCAGATATTTCATCCGATTTAGTGAATGGATATTAAGCACCCCACCCTCGGCAAGCAGAAAGGTCTTACCCATATTCATCACAATGATCCCGATAATAAAGCCGCCGGCAAACACATATAACCAATTTAAATACCGGTCGGTCCCTCGCGGCCGTCGGCCCAGAAAATTCATTTTAACCTCCCATGCATTTCGCAGATTTATCTGCGAAACTGCTCGAATAAAAGTTTGAAAACCAGCATTTCCCTAAAGCGACACAAACAATCGATGTGCCGTGGTTTTTATAATATATTGCTTTACCGATGGTTATATGCAAGATGTCCACCTAAAACTGATCGAGGATCACAATGCTTAGAAAAGCAAAAAACATCGGCAAAAACCGATGTTTTTCTGCTTATTTTATTAACAATGCATTTCGCAAGTATGTCGCTTTATTTTTATGCCATTTTATTTTTGCATGCCATGATCGCTGCCACCGTCTTGGCATCCTGGATCTGACCGGAATATATCATTGTACATAGTTCATCCACCGTGTAAACCTCCACGTTAATAAACTCATCCTCATCAAGATGCTGATCACCGGCACTAAGTCCGGTTGCCAGATAGATATCAATCTTTTCATTACAAAAGGCAACGGTAGTACAAATAGTTATCAACAATTCCAGCTTATCCGCCTGATAGCCGGTCTCTTCGGCCAGCTCTCGCTGGGCGGCTTCGATGGTCGGCTCATCAGGGTGATTAAGGCCACCGGCAGGCAACTCCAGCGTTT
Source organism: Lachnospiraceae bacterium (assembly GCA_031285465.1). Lineage (GTDB taxonomy): Bacteria > Bacillota > Clostridia > Lachnospirales > Lachnospiraceae > UBA935. Next base: position 1,600 of record JAITWD010000194.1, on the reverse strand, counting down.
CGCGCTCTAGAGCGTTCCTATATTGGCGAACCATGATCAATTTACCGTCCTCGCGAACCGGCAACACGGCCGCGGCCCCCTGGTGTTTGATGAAATCCCATTTGGCAATATTGCCATTAGGAACCTGGATGGTGTCGCAGTAAAAATCAACGATCGCTCCTTTATGGATCAGTTCCCGATCAAGACGTTTGAATTCGCTCATTGGTTATCCTCCTGAAGGTCATGTTAGTTAATAACTTTTATCGGATGCTTAGGCGGTCAGGGCGCGGACACTCGCCAGCTTGACACACAGAACAAACAGCTCGGCTGCCTGCTCCATTTCCTCCGCCGTCGGGAAGGTGGGGGCGATCCGGATATTACTGTCTTTAGGATCGTTACCGTATGGATAGGCGGCACCGGCACCGGTTAGGACCACGCCGGCCTCCTTACACAGGCGGACGATCTCGCGGGCGCAACCGTCCATCGCCTCAAAGGAGATAAAATAGCCCCCCTTAGGCTCGGTCCACGAAGCGATTCCCAGTCCCTTTAGTTCCTCATCAAGCTTCTTAAGCACCGCCTGAAATTTGGGGCGGACAATGGCGGCATGTTTTTTCATGTGGGCGGTGATCCCAGCCATGTCTTTGAAGTAGTTGACATGGCGAAGTTGATTGAGCTTATCCGGTCCGATGGTCTGCATTCCGATCGAGCGGCGCATAAAGTCCAGATTGCCCTTCGAAGCGGCGACACCACAGATACCGGCACCGGCAAAGCTGATCTTTGAGGTGGAACAAAATTCATAGACCATGTCTGGATGCCCCGCCTTTTCACATTCACTTAATATTTCTAAAATATTATCCTGATCATGATCATAAAGGTGATGCACCGCATAAGCGTTATCCCAAAAGATACGGAAATCGGCGGCAGCGGGGGTTAAGGCGGCGAAACGACGAACCGTCTCATCGGAGTAGCTGACGCCCTGCGGATTGGAGTACTTGGGCACGCACCAGATTCCTTTGACCGCTTCATCATTGCACACATGCGCTTCCACTACCGCCATGTCCGGACCGTCGGCGGTCATCGGTACGGTGATCATTTCAATATCAAAAAAGCCGGTAATGGCAAAATGGCGGTCATATCCGGGGGCCGGACAAAGGAACTTAATTTTTTCCTGTTTACACCACGGTACTCCTCCCATCACGCCGTGGGTCATGGAGCGGGCAATAATATCATACATAATGGTCAGACTGGCATTACCGCCCACCAACACATTATCGGCGGGAACACCCATGATCTCACCCAATAACGCACGGGCTTCAGGAAGTCCGTCCAGTCCGCCATAATTACGGCAATCGGTTCCATCCGCCGTAGCTGCCGGAGTGGATGAATTGAGCGTATCCAACATTTCCATGCTCAGATCTAATTGCTGTCTGGAGGGCTTTCCTCTGGACATATCAAGCTTTAATCCCTTTTCTTTAGCCTCTCCGTAAGCTACCTCCAGCTCTTGACGTAGCGCCAATAGTGCTTCCTTAGAATACTCCTGGTATGTTGTCATTTACTTCTCTCCCTGTATATTATGATGTTGTCATGATACAAAACATTCGAAATCCGCCCTATCGGGCTA
>JAITWD010000191.1 GCA_031285465.1 Lachnospiraceae bacterium | reverse complement strand
ATAATGTCTATCGACATTATACCATATTCGCAAGCTCATATGATAGCATTGCACACTCGCTTCGCTCGGCGCAGGTATAATGTCTATCGACATTATACCATACAAAAAGGTATATTCGTCAATACCTACCAGGTACAACCAATAAAAACATTCGAAAACAGCCCCGTAGAGCGAATTTCGAATGTTTTAGGATTGTGAGAGCATGCTTGCGAAACAACCCGTGTATCATGCTCAATTTACTAAGGAAACGCTTTAATCAGCGTTTCCCTAATGCTATTCTGGTTAACCGACCAACAATACCATCGATGACAAGATCATTGTTTTCCTGATAATCCCTGACTGCTGCCAGCGTCTTCGGACCAAAATCACCGTCAATACTTAGATTATAGCCATGCCGGTTTAATTCGGTCTGTAGCCACCGGACCCCATTGCCTTTTGATCCTGAAGTCAGGTTGGTAGACGGCATTGGATAGAAGGTCGAACCTGCCGTTACATTTGAATTATCCTTGCTGGTATCCTTTGCTGTATTAGCTGGGACACCTTCGTTGCCCGATGACAGAAACAAGGTTCGTTCTTCTCTTCGCCGCTTAACCAATCCTGCCAGCTCTTTTCCAGCAGCTTTGGTGTATAATAACAATGCATCGGCTATCTGGGCGTTAGTCCGGTTTTTGATCAGCGTTTTAAGATTGCCGGCGCCACAATTATATGCAAACGACACCAACGCATCAAACTGATTCTGGTTAAGGGTCAGACCGGTCTTATGTACCGCTGATTCAAAATTCTTAAGATCATTTCTAAGTAACTGCTCAGCGACCGGCTGGGTAATCTTCATACCCCGATATACATCCGGGCCAGTATGACCATATCCTACCGTCCAAACATTGGCGGGACACAGATAAGCCTCCAGGCGGCAACCTTCATACTTTTTTATTAACTCCATGCCTGGTTGTGAAATATTCATTCGATATCCTCTTTACTCTCCTGCTCGCTGTCCGCTACCAAGGTGATCTTTGGGCTTTCTGTATTACCAACTGCCTGGGTGACCTTTGCCGCTTCGGTACTGCTGCCGGCCAGCTTGCCATCTACGAAACCTTCGGATAAAGTATAGGCGATCAGTGAGGCACCCGACATGATTATCGCGGCGATCCGTTCCGTAGAACCAGGATCCACATTTAATGCTACCCCCAGGGCACTGATAAATCCAACCACGGTTACCCAAAACTTTCGGCTGCTTAATTTTTGCTTCCAATCGATTTTCATGGTTTCCTCCATTAAAAAAATCTGATTTATAGGTTTCTTTTTTGGTTTGACATCAAACTACCGTCATAACCACAGCCACGATGGCCGAAATGACCGATCCGATCACCGCACTGATAGCGGTTCGGGAAAGCCACTTATTACGTTCCAACATCTCCTCCAGCTCCTTTTGTTGCTGGTCTTGGCGTTCGACCACCTTAATGATCTCTCGTTGGTTGTCATAAATCTGCTGTTTGCTCTTGTCCCAGCTTTCCAGCTTTGCTTCGATTTTAATCAACCGATCAAGAACTTCTCGCTCAAACGCATTTTCCACCCTTATCACCTCCTCTTTTTATTCTAATTCTGCTTTCGATTCTTTCCATATCGGTTATGGCCACACATTGCGACGGTTCTTATTCGGCTTTTTTCGGTTTCATGCAATCACCATGCCGGTGCCTACCATTTGCAGATAACCTTATTTGTTTGCTCTTTGGGCATTCCGTTTTCCGTCAGCAAGTGTGCCTAACCTTTCATTTTATTTACCGTTTTAAGGATAACATCCGAAAAAACAACTTCCGTGCCTCATAAAACTGACGTCGTCCACAGGGCACATCCATATGTTCATACTTGATTCCTTGGGTTACATTTTTAAGTATGTAACGGTAAATAGCGTCATTAGCGGCAAGTGCCGTTTCTTCGATCAACTCCATTTCATGAGTCCGGCTTGGGTCGCCTTTTTTTTCATCGTATTGCAGACAGAAATAACGCAGCTCATTATATTTTGCTTGTGAAATATCTTTTCTGACGCCTCTTGTTACTTGTGGTTTAAGGTTCATTTACCTACCTCACTTTCTAACTATGCCTAATTGGCCCCCTTGGTAACTGCGATTTTAGTAATCGCTCATCAAATTTAATTTGATATTATTGGCAAAAAAATATAGTCTAATGGTATTGCATAAAGCTCACTTAAGCCTCTACTCTGCGATACACTCAGTTCGGAACGACCTTTTTCCCAATTTCGCATCAGATGTACGCTGATATTCAAAGCTTTTGCAGCGTCTGCCTGTGTCAATCCGGCGTTAACCCTCGCCGCGGCAAGAGAAATTTGTAACCCATTCATATCCTTTCACCTCCGCTTTAATTACATTATAAATCAAATTATATTTGATGTCAACTCTTTTATCAAATTTATTTTGATATTTGATTGCCACAAATACAATTTCATTGTATAATAAACTTGTTATCCAATTAGAAACAGTGATTGCAGGCAGTAAGAGGTATAATTATGAGTGACGATGAACAAAAACGGATTTTTGCCAAGAATCTGAATCGGTATATCAGTTCTTCAGGCAAAACTCAAAAAGAAATTGCCGACCGACTTGACGTTTCACCCCAAACCTTTAATACTTGGTGTCAAGGTATTGCCCTCCCACGTATGGGCAAGGTTCAGGCTCTCGCCGATTACTTTGGAATTCTTAAGTCCGATCTGATCGACGCTAAAAGCGAAGCTTCCGAATACTATATAAATGAAGATGCTCGCGAAATGGCACAATTCCTTTTCGATAATCCTGACTACAAAGTATTATTTGATGCCTCAAGACGGGTTCACCCGGAAGATATCAGCTTTGTTAAGGATATGATCGAGCGTCTGCGTAGAAACGAGTAAATACGGGGAAATAATAATGATAAATGGAATAAATGTTACCTATGTAAATTTGCCGCCAAGGGTGAAATCTTTTGTGACCCAAAATTATGATATGTCCTATACAATTGTCCTAAACTGCCGGGCTTCATATGAGCAGAACCTCATCTCCTATAACCATGAGCTGGGACATATTTATAATGGAGATTATGAGAAAGAAGAGATCAATCTCATCGAAAATAATGCTCATTAAATTTAATGATCGCATCACAAAAATAAAAATCGACTACAGAAGAGAGGAAACACAATGTCACTAATACGATGTAATGAATGTGGAAGTACCATATCAAATCAAGCTGCCTTTTGTCCGCAGTGCGGATATCGTCCAGACAACTTAAATCGAAGGGTTACGCGACCTGCACCCGCACCGGTTCAATCCTATTCAGGCATGGCCATTGCCTCTTTAGTATTGGGGATCACATCTATTCCTACCATAGCCACCATTATCGGACCTATTTGCGCTATTATTGGTTTTGTTCTTGGCATTTGTGGTTCCCGGGCCAAGGATAAGAAGCATGGTTGTGCTACTGCCGGCATCGTATTGTCTGCCGTTACCCTTGCCATTTGGCTTGTTATTGTCTTAGTTTTGATATTTGCCGCATCTTATACGGCCGGACAAACGCTGTGATCAGTAAACCAATAAATGAGGAGTTCCTTCACAAATCAGAACCCATAGGAGCATATACAATATGGCCTTAATAAAATGTCGGGAATGTGGACGAGAAATATCCGATAGCGCAGGAGCATGCCCAGGATGCGGATGTCCCGTATTGCGCGCTACTAATAACCATCAACCACCACCATCCCCCAAGCCCAGATGCCGTAACTGCGGTACAATTATCGTCGGTACTTATTGCACGAACTGCGGTTGTCCTGTTGATCAGGCACCCGATCGCAGCTTTCAAGATCACCACCCCCGCTCTGAACACAAAGCAATTAAACCAACCGGTTTTGGTATTGCTTCGCTGGTCATCGCCATTTGTGGTTTTGCATCCGGTTCTACTTTAATCGTAAAAATTTTCGGTATAATCGGTTTCATTTTGGGTTTTATTGGCTTACTCGCCAAAAATAAAAAGCGCGGTTTTGCCGTTGCTGGAACTATAATATCTTTACTTAATTTATTGATGGGATTTTACCTTCTAAAGTTTGTGATTTGAGTCCAATAATCTGAAATCGGTTGGATAATTGATATAGTCGTACTAATGCCCTTATGGTTCGGGCTTTAGTACGGCTTTTTTAATGACAAAATTTGTTTATCATCGTCTGTCCGCCGGCGGTTGAAAAACGAATAAAGGCACATCGTATCTTT
>JAITWD010000146.1 GCA_031285465.1 Lachnospiraceae bacterium | reverse complement strand
TAAACTGCTCAGCACTGGCAAGGGAGCTGCCACCAAATTTTACAACTGTCTTCATATTATTCAATAATACTCCTTATTTTTAATTATTTTTATTACTTTTCTTGTTGCTCTTCTTCATCTTGTAAATACTTCTCATCTATCGTATTTTGACCGAAAAGGTCATTTTTTACCAATCTGGTAATGGCTATCCGGTTGATATTAATTACCTGTCATAACACTCATGGTCTCATTAATAGTATATCAATTATCTGATGACCCTGTGCAATAAAATTTCCGCTTTCTGTTGCATCATACTCGTTATATTCCCGCCGTTCTGCCAATATGACGTTACTGTCATAAAACAAAAACGGCACCGGCTCAGCAGTATGGGTCCGCAATCGGATCGGGGTGGGATGGTCAGGCATGATCAGCAAGCGATATTGTTGACCGCTCTGGTCCATTCGTTCCACCAGTGGTGTGATCACCCGTTCATCCAAATATTCGATGGCGGTGATCTTACGTTCCAGACTGCCCTGATGGCCCATTTCATCGGGCGCCTCAACATGAATATAGGCAAAATCGTAATGATCTTCCAACAGCGCCGTCAGTGCGGCCTCGGTCTTGCCAGCATAGTTGGTGTGCAATCCGCCATTGGCGCCTTCCACCATCGCGACCCCCATTCCGGAACCGACGGCAATCCCTTTAAGCAGATCCACCGCCGAGATCATCATGCCCTTTTTCCCCGTCTTTTCATAAAATGAGGGCAGAGCCGGCTTGGTACCGGCACCCCAGAACCAACAACAATTGGCCGGTTTGAGCCCCCGCTCACGGCGGCTTTTATTGATGGGATGATCAGCCAGGATACGGTAGCTTTGCTCCATCATAGAGCGCAGCACCGGATCGGCAGGCAAATGGGGGGCTATGACCTGATCCAGAACATCATGTGGCGGCGTCAATTCCACCACCCGGCCCCATCCCAGATAAGACAATGCCGGTAACCGGTACCGGGATAAAACCGATAGGTTTCATTGCCCAGCTCACTGATGACCGCTTCCAACAGGGCGGTACACTCTTCGGTCCCAATCTCATCAGCGCTGTGATCAATAATGGTTCGCTGCTCAAACGGCCCGTCCTCTTCGGACAGGGTTACAATATTGCAACGAATGGCTATATCGCTATCGCTAAGAGGCACTCCGATGCTCAGTGCTTCCAGCGGCGAACGACCAGAATAGTATTGCCGCGGATCATAGCCCAGCACCGAAAGGTTGGCGGTGTCGGAACCGGGATTCATGCCCGGCGGAATGGTTTGGACCATGCCGACCATCCCCTTTTGACTGAGGGCATCCATCATGGGGGTATGGGCATAGGCGAGCGGTGTTACCCCCGACAGCGATTCGATGGGTTCATCGGCCATGCCATCGCCCAGTACGATTATATATTTCATTGAACTACTCCTTATCATGGGGTCAAAATACCGCTTGACTCCTACATCATACTCATTCATGCCAGGCGGATTCGTTTGACCGGCTGAGTAAATGCTTCCACTTTAGTGGCAAACTCGGCTTCGCTGAGCGGACCACAGATAAAAGCAAATTCACTGTCCTCCATCGCTTCAACTTCGGTGACCGATCCAAACAGGGACTTAACCTGCCCGGCTTCGGCGGCGGCAACCCGAACAAAGAACCGACCAACCCGATCATCCATCGGTGCCACTTCCATATTTTCACTGTCCCAAAAGCACATGATGGTCTTACCGATATGACGGGCACAGTCCACCACATCCGCTACGACTGCACTGGCAGTGGGCAGTTTGCCGGCACCACGACCATAATACATGGAATCGCCCAGCATATTGCCATGGACATAGACGGCATTAAAGACATCGTGGACAAAGTAAAGCGGGTGGTTTTGATCGATCATAAAGGGAGCGACACAGGCATAGAGCTTTTCCCCCTCTTTACTGACCGGATCAGCGTCGGGGACCATCGTGCCGATCGCCAACAGCTTGATGGTCATCCCCATAGCGGCGGCATATTTAAAGTCGGCGGCAGTAATGCCCGTTATGCCTTCGGTATAGATATCCTCAAAGCGGACATTTTTACCGGTCATCAGGGAGGAAAGAATGGCAATCTTACGACAGGCATCGTATCCTTCGACATCGGCTTCAGGATTGCGCTCGGCATAGCCCTTTTCCTGTGCTTCTTTTAAGACGGTGCCAAAATCGGCGCCGTCGGTTTCCATTTTGGAAAGGATAAAGTTGGTGGTACCGTTAAGGATGCCGACGATGCTATCAATCTTCTCTGCCGTCAGTGAGTAATTAAGGGGACGGATGATGGGAATACCACCGCCAACACTTGCTTCGAAGAGGTAGTTGCAATTATGTTCGCGGGCGATCCTAAGTAACTCCGGTCCGTGGCTGGCGACCAGCTCTTTATTGGAGGTACATACGCTGATCCCCCGGCTTAGTGCTTGTTTGGTAAAATCATAGGCGGGACGGATACCCCCCATCGTTTCACAGATAATCTTAATCTCTGGATCATTTAAAAGAATATCAATGTCGTGAACCACCCGGTCTTCATACGGATCGCCGGGAAAGTCCCGCAGATCGAGAATATATTTTACATAGACCTCTTCGGCGGCCTTTTTATTGATTTCCTGGGTGTTCTTTCCAATCACTTCTACGACACCACTACCGACAGTACCATAACCTATAACTGCTATTTGAATCATTTTGCTCCTCCTTAGACCGTTCACCAGAACCGGATTTTATTAAACTCTTCTCTTATTACTCATTTTGAAGTTGCTCTTATACTATACTGTTTCTTCCTGTTTTTTACCATTACAAACATGTCGCAATAGCGACATAAACAACACATAAAATTGTGCCAGAAGAATGAATCTATGATTCATTCTTCGAGACGAGACTTAGAAACCGTTAGGTCCGGTCTTTACGGACCTTACTGTTTCTTCTCGTCAAGACGAGACTTAGAAATTGTTAGGTCCGGTCCTTACGGACCTTACTGTTTCTTCTCGTTTTTTACTCCTGTGCCAGAATTTTGACGTTATGAACCCCTTTTTGACGTTCCATGGTTTCGATCATGGCGGAAATGTCACCGGTGGTGTTAAGCACCTGGACGCTGAGACTTAACGATGCCACGCCATTGATCGGAATGCTCTGATGGATGGTGAGGATATTGGCACGGTAATCGGCAATGGTCTTTAATACATCGGATAACAGTCCCGGTTCATCCTCCATCTGAAAGGCGATGGTAATGATGGTCCCCTGTGTCTTGTCATGAAAACGAAAAATATCATCTTTATATTTATAAAAGGAACTCCGACTGATCCCGACCTGGTCGGTCGCTTCATTGATCGACTGGGCTTTGCCGGTCTCGATCAGTTTCTTGGCTTCAACCACTTTTAAGAGCACCTCGGGAACGGCTCTTTGCTTGACAACATAAAAGGTGGTGGGTTTTTCCATTAGAACCTCCTGATATAATATGCTGTTTTTTCTGTGCGGACATTTGTCTGCCAACGAAAGATATTTTAGCATATTGAGAAGGCCGGTGCAAGTGTTTTTTTCGGAGAGATTTCCGGGATGACTCTGCGTGTCCGCGGATGTCGGGGAGCTTAGAGCAGGCAGTCGGATTTTCTCGCCTGATGCTGCGCTTAAAGTAGCCAGATGAACCCATAGCGGCTAAAGTCTCGCCCAGTGGGGCTCCACTTTAACCTGGTTTCATCTGACTTGGCGCTTAAGGCATCCTCTGAGAAAACCGACCGCCTGCTCTAAGCTCCCCGACATCCGCGGACACGCAACCGATCACAATACCGTCAACTGTGCAAAAAAACCGTCACCTATGCAGTGGCGGTTGACGGTCTTCCCCGAAAAATAATATGCTATTCTTGGACTGGCTCCTCCCTGCCATGCCGTGGGAACCATCCGACATTAAACGTCCAATCGAAAAGGAGAATGGAAAATATGAAGCTAATTGGAAATGCCAAACGAATTAGACCGCTAAAACAACCAATCACCAAAAAACTACGGCCCAGGTTCGCCCTATCCCTCCTGTTAGCGGTCATCGTCACGACCCTCAGTCTTATCCCCGCCGCGGTGTATGGTCTGACCGCTGTCGCTGCCACCCCGCCGCCCGGCTACCGGACCTACCAGGGTAGTCGCTACTATTATGATATCCTTGCCACCCGGAGCTTCGGTGCCGCCAGGCAGACGCTGTATGACGATCTGGTCAGCGCCGCCGAAGCACTGCATCAGGACTTTACCACCGACTATCCTGACGATATTTATCTGACCATCGATCTGGACGATTATTTTCCGCGCAGTGGCACCACCTTTGATCTGGCGGTCTATGAAGCCGCCGATGAGACCGTTGCGGCCTTTTTTGATGATAATGTCCAGTACTGCTTTCTGGAAAAGAACACCGGGATCACCGCCGACTTTGGCGGGTATACGGTCAGTTTTTTTGCGCCACAGCCGACGGCAGACTTTCCGACGATCGATCTGCGCTATGCTGCCGATCGCCGCGCGGTGCGGGACCTGATCGATGATAGCTTTCAACGCTATGAACAATTGACCGATGGTGCCTCCTCGCGCTATGAGATCGCCCGTCTGGTACATGACAAGATTGTCAGTGATTGGGACTATTCTTCGGGGATTGTGTTGCCACCTGCCGATCCGAACGGCTTTTCCCCGGGTGCCCATGATCTTCTGGGTGGGATGGGCTATGCCACCGATGGGATCGTTTGTGAAGCCTACTCCAAAACCTATGCCTTCTTACTTAACAATCTGGGGGTACCCGCTATCTTTGTCAGCGGTGATGCCGTGGCATCGGATGGTTTCCCTGCCGGTGGTCATGCCTGGAATATCGTGGAAATGGACAATGGGCTACGTTATTTTGCCGATCTGACCTGGGCGGATAATCACCGTACCACACAGGATGCCGGCAATGCCCGCAATCCGATCAGCTATAGCTGGTTTCTTAAGGGTATTTCCGACGGACTTTTTGAGGCAAAACACTATGCCGGACCGGGGAGCTTCGTCGGTGTATACGAGCGACCGGCCAATATGGGCGGTGCCGATTATGCTTATCGTTTGCTCCATCCGGAAGTGACCTTCCTGACCGATCTGAGTGCCGACCGGAGTATGGGACTTAATATGGGCACCTGGCATCTACCGTCAACCGGCGTTCCGGCGATCGTGCCGGCGTATTATCAGACCGGGCTTCTTTATGGGATCGATTATGAGCTACGCTTTGAAGAACCCCTTAAGCTTGGAAAAAACCGGGTCTGGTTCATCGGCAAGGGTGATTACCGGGGGATGGACTTCGGCATGATCGAGCTGGTACCGACCGGTTGGTCGCTTAACCTGTCCATCGAACTGACCGATCCGGTCTATAAATATACCGGCGCGGCAATCCTGCCGTTACCGGCGGTCTATAATGGTACGGTACGCCTGCGGGAGGGGACCGATTACAGCCTTTCTTATCTGAATAATATCGAGCACGGCACCGGAACGGTGGTTATCACCGGACTGGCAACCTATGCCGGCAGCCGTTACACGAAGAATTTCCAGATTATCGGTCGCTCGGAAAAAATCACCGTAACTGCTGACCAATTTAGTCAAATCTATCCCGCCATCAATAATGCTCTTGTGGTCATAACCTATAATGACGGGTCACGGCTGGCGGAGAACAGTCATCGGGGTGCCCTGCCCAATATCGATCGGTCGGCCGACTTTTATGGTCTGCCGGTGTATTATCTTGACGGATACGCCGAAGATCTTACCGGTTATTCTTTTTATCAGGATATGTTGGCGGAATTTTACCGCGGTGGGCAATACACAGCCATCGAAAGCTTTCCGATGCTGGG
>JAITWD010000086.1 GCA_031285465.1 Lachnospiraceae bacterium | reverse complement strand
CTTAGCCGCCGGAAAACTTTTCTTCAGCTCGGCGAGGGTGTCATTGACCACAATACTGCCGTCCCGAAGAATGGCGATCCGATCGGCCAGGTGCTCTGCCTCTTCCAAATATTGGGTGGTCAGTAAAATGGTGGTACCACTATCCGCCAAGGCTTTGATGGTCGCCCATACCTCCAATCGTGCCTCCGGATCAAGCCCCGTGGTCGGTTCATCTAAAAAGACCACCTTGGGTGAACCGATCAGACTCATGGCAATATCAAGGCGCCTGGTCATGCCGCCGGAATAGGTGGACGCCCGCCGGTCAGCGGCATCGGTCAGGGCAAAGCGGGCAAGTAATTGATCGGAAATCTGCACCGGGTCGGCTACCCGACGTAGCTTGGCGATCATGATCAGATTCTCCCGACCGGTTAGAATCCCATCAACTGCCGCAAACTGACCGGTTAGGCTGATAATACCACGAACCGCTTCCGGCTGCCTGACGGTATCAAAACCACCGACCGTTGCGCTGCCACCATCCGGCCGCAGGAGGGTGGCCAATAACTTAACCGTGGTCGTTTTACCGGCTCCATTTGCACCAAGAAGGGCAAAAATTTCGCCCTTTTTCACTTCCAGGTCAATACCCTTTAGCACCAAAACATCCTTAAAAGACTTTCGTAGTCCCTTAACCTGTATCGCTATCTCTCCCATTTTGCGCCTCCCAATCTATGCTTCATTTACATTGATCCTTTTTTTCACCAAACTTTTTTTGGATATCCCGGTTTAGGCGATCGTGCCAGTCTTCGGTATAGGTTCGAGCATTTCGCAATAGTTCATCACAAAAGGCCGCGACATCACTACCGGTCACATCCAACACATGCTTTCCTTCCGCTGCTCCAGCTTCGAACAGATCCACCAGATCGTAATGGATCTTCACCATATCATAACCGTCGCCAGCGGCAAAGCCCCACATATAATGTTGCATCTTGTCATATACAAACCGATAATCCTCTGGCAATGATTTCACCCGGGCGATCATTTGCTTATATTCTTTCTTTTCTTCCATCATTCTCGTGAAATATTCTTTCATTTTGCTTCTCCTTTATTCTTTAATTGGTTTTTAATTGATCAATTTTAGCTGCTACAAAATCCCATTTTATCCAAAAACGCTGTAATTCTTCCCGACCGGCATCATTAAGAGTGTAAAACTTTCGTGGTGGCCCCATATCCGACCGTTGCTTCTCAATATCAACCAGCTTTCCCTTTTCCAAGCGGATTAGGATGGTGTAAACCGTCCACTCCACAATATCGGTAAAACCGAGTGCATTTAACCGTTTGGTAATTTCATAACCATAGGTCTTCTCTCTGCTAATGATCTCCAGTACACAACCTTCCAGAACACCTCGCAGCATTTCTGTCAAATTATCCATTAGCTCCCTCCTTCTTTTAGTGATTTATACCCGCATTTACCGCTCAAATAGTTTTCAATATACTGCCTAAAGAAACACTTCGATGGATGCGCTATACAATTCCGCAGTACTATGTGTCACTTGTATTGCGTCTCACTTAGTACCACTACATAGTATCACGTGGTAGTCGCCTTGTCAAATATTTTTTTCTTTGACAGAGAATTATTTTGTGCTATAGTAAAAGCGAACACCATGTCTTTTTTATTCGGAGGTAAATATATGCCTAAAGTAAGTACCGAATACCTTAAAAAAAAGAGAAGCGAAATCTTGGAAGCGGCCTATACCGTATGTATGAAAAAGCCACTACATCAGGTCTCTATGAGAGATGTGATCAACGAGAGTGGATTCAGTCCGGGAGGAGTATATCGTTATTTCTCCAATTTTTCTGATATTTTAATCGCACTTGTTGATCGTGACAGCTACAAATACGATATCGTCAACCTGACCGATAGAGTACTTTTGCATGACGATATTCCCGAAAGGGTGTTGGGGCGGATTTTTACTATTTTAGGCGATACCGTTATCGATAACCTTATTGGTGTCGGTAAGATTTTTTACGAGTCACTGGTCGTTTATGCTGAAGACCCCAAGGTATTAAATCGGTTCTATACCGAATCCGAGATGGTGGCAAAAGAAAACTACATCAAGGAGAAAGCACTAACCTATGTGGAGCAAAAAATAACCGAGGGATATTTTAAACCTCAATTACCCAGTGATGCACTATACGGCTTTCTTTTCACTGCCATCGATGGCATTATCCGAGACACCATCCTGATACAGCATTATCAAATGAACGCCCTACCGTTTGCATCGCTTGAAAAGAACTCACTCATTAAAAGTCTGTGTACCGCCTTTGTCCTGTTACTGGGTGGTAAGGGCGATCTGATATATGGTTCCGAGAGCTAAATATGCCAAATAAATGCGCGGAGGTACCTGGCTCTTTATCTTTGTTATATTAGGAGCGTTATCTCCTACAATCTGTTCCTACATTGTTTTGAAGAAAAACCATCGGGTAAAGAACCTTAGAGAGTGGATGTCAAATATATTTGCTTTTAAAGCTCCTAGTAAGTATTATTTGCTGATTCTTTTATTTGTCGCTGTATATTACCTTCGCGATAAAGGTAAACCTACGCCATGAACGGTAGCGGTTATTAAAATTATCAACTATTCTGCCGATTATTTACCAAAGCACTTTAATGGGACGATAAAATATGTTATCATGAAAACGTTGCATTGGTATTTAATAAGCATAAATTTATATGGTTTAGCTTGAACCAACAGGATGAAATCAGCATGATCTATAATGAATGAGCAATAATGAATATAAGTAATGGCTAAATGGGAAATATAAATAATACTTATAATAGAGAGGATGGTCACAATGCAAGGACGAGTACATTCAATTGAAAGTTTTGGAACGGTGGACGGACCCGGCACCCGCTTTGTCGTTTTTCTACAAGGGTGTCCGATGAGGTGCGCTTATTGCCATAATCCAGACACATGGCCGATGAACGGTGGTAATTTGATGGAGCCGGCGGAGATTTATGAACAGTTCAAACGCAATCAAGGCTTCTATAAGGGTGGTGGTATCACCGTATCAGGCGGAGAACCGCTGATGCAGGTGGATTTTTTGATCGAGCTCTTCACCCTTGCACATACTGACAATATCCACACCTGTATCGATACCTCTGGGATTGCATATAAACCAACCAATACCACCCTAATTGAAAAATTGGACCGACTGATGGAGCTGACCAGTCTGGTGATGTTAGATATCAAACACATCGATCCGGTCAAGCATCAGGAGCTGACCGCTCAACCCAATGATGGGATCCTTGCCTTTGCTGGCTATCTGGATCAAAAAGGGGTCGATGTATGGATCCGTCATGTCGTAGTCCCAGGAATTACCGATGACGATAAATACCTTTTCGATCTGGGTTATTTTATCGGACAGTTTAATAATATTAAAGCACTGGATGTCTTACCCTATCATACGATGGGTCTGGTTAAATATGAGCAGCTGGGAATACCCTATCGTCTGGAAGGTGTGCCGGCAATGGATAAAGACCGCGCGGTGGAAAAGAAACAGGTTATTTTAAACGGGATAAAAGAATATCGCAAAGAAGCTTAGGTCGATATTTTGCTTGTATTTGGCTGAAATATATATTAAAATGGGGTAGTGATTGATAATTTATAGGTAACTATGAAGGTACTGAATAGTTACATTTATAGATAAAAACAATTCACATAGTATTATTGGTTTACATTGCATTTATTGCATATAATGCAACCATTGTAATCATTGAAGTCCTTTTATCTATTGCACTTTTTTATATGTTGCGGAGAAAAAAGGCTGGTAATGCATAAGATGCACCGAATGCACAAATAAAAGGAGGATATTAAAATGGCATATGTAATTAATGACAGTTGCGTCAGTTGTGGCGCTTGTGAAGGTCAGTGCCCGGTTAGCGCGATCAGTGCCGGAGATACACAGTTTGAAATTAATGCAGATACCTGCATTGACTGCGGTGCTTGTGCTGGCGTTTGCCCGACTGGTGCAATTTCTCCCAACTAAGCGAGCAATACATTGATCAGACGGGGGAGATTCAATGCTCGGTTACTAAACCGTGTAACGGCATGATTGCTCTAACTGAGTAAATAGTAATGGTCCGGATAATTTTTTATCCGGACCATTACTATTTTATGGAAAAAGACTAAAGCAAACACCTGTTTATCCGCTATCTATTTCGCTTAACCATTTTGGTCACCATTATCATCAGTCTACAGATAATTAAAACCGCCAGTATACCCGCTTTTCCAAGCCATGGATCGAAGCCATCCTCGAACCACAGATAAGAATCAGGTGCCTGATATAAGATTAGTGCAAAGAGCGCTAATAAATATGCGGCTGAAGCAACCAAATACCGCTCAACCGCCTGTATTAGCGTCGCAAATATCAGTGATAAAATAATACAAACATAAAATAGGTGTAACGCAAACATATTATAATAATCAAGATCAACACTTAAAATAAGGCCAAAAAACACCGCTGAAAGTAGCATTAATAAAAAAACGATTACTGCGACCATGAAACTGTACGAAAAATAGTAAATCCATTCCCTTTTAATTTTGGGTACGATCACATTCGTGATAATCGAGCGGTTACTATCGGAATACCTGGTATGCATTAACGGAATCAAAAGCAAAGCAATAATTCCTACATAGAACGATTCGTACCGCCATATGACATTATTATAAGATGCCTGCGGTAAATAATTTACTAATCCATAACCAATGTTCAGGATTATCAACAGAGGGATAAAAAAACGGTTTTTTAAAATATCCACCATAGTCACCCTAAATATCCGTATCATTCCATGCCCTCACTATTTCATCCGATGTTGTATATTTCTTCGTCACCTCATATAATTTTGCAAGCTGCTCGGGATGATTTATCAGAATTTCCGCATATAGTGCAAAATTTTTCGAAACTACCGCACCATACTCATTAATTTGATTTTCCGCTAAAAACCCGGTTATATTATCATCGTTGCCCAATAAGTGCTCAATATATAGATCCGCTATTGCGCGTTGCTGAGCCGTATCCGGATCTAATAGAGAGTATACGGTCCGCATAGTAATTTCCTGCTCTTCTAAAGCACACAATGATTCCGTAAAACAGTTCATAAAAAGGGTATCGTTGTTTGCATATACCACCCGCTTTTCAGTAGCCGATTCCCAAGGATAGTATATCGATTTATATACTTCAATATTTTCATAATAATCAAATCCACTCGCCCGATTTATTATATTAATGTCTTCTAATATAGCTGATGCAAATTGCTTATAGTCGGCTGGTAGCAAGCTTCTTTCTGACAAAGAAACATCGGCAGCAATAATAACCGCAATAGCAATACCACCTGCCACAAGAACCCTTTTCCTGTTATGATAAATAAAACAAACCAAGGTAATGGCCAGAATACCCAAAGTAGCTAAATTCCACCACTGAAGTGTATCCATATTAGCCAATTGTAATACCGGCGAAAAAAAACGGAGAGTCTCTTCCAGAAATAGCACTTTTAAAAAATTTACCGTACATAGTAAAGCACAGATGATCAACGCAACCTTCTGATTTTTACAAAATACCCCAACCAGCATCCCAACTGAAATCATAAACGACGTTACTACCATCGTATATATTAAGGTCAATGGATCAACCCTTCCTGCTCTCTGACAAATATATAAAAATAATAAAATGATCAAAATACACTGGTCAAAAATGGTCGTTAACAGCACAATATTTTTTTTGATTTTTATGTAAGAATTATCCCCGCATAATAAGCTATTGATCCCCTTACGCTCATGAAATGCTGCCACAAAATATGAATTCATAATCATAACACCCAATAATAGTGATAGTCCCAGTGAGGGATTATCGCTTAAGGCAAAGGACAAGGTTACGATGATCATCTGGCAGATCAACCAAAAGAGTCTTCGTTCCTCAATAAATTGTATCCTCAGGGAGTACCTCACGGTCTCAACCAATGACTTCATCAGCCCCTCCCCCCGCGCTTTCACTCTTGCGATAAAAGAGATCGGTCGCAAAGAAATACGCATCCTCTAAGCTACAGTCAACCCTCTTACTATTTTCCGGTCGCCTTTGGTTATTCGCCCCAAAAAATCGTATTTCCATTCCTTTATTGACCAATTTGATACTGATTATATCAAGAAGAGTATTCCATTCGGGCAATGCACTTCTTTCTATCTGTGCCGTATAAACCGGCCGATCAACCCTCTCAATAAAGCCTTGTGTTGTGCCATTATATAACAAACTCCCATGATGTAATACCATTACATTTTCACAGGTTGCCTGAACATCATCAATAATATGGGTGGCAATTAGGATCATTTTATCTAACCCTGTTTCATTGACCATATTCCGAAACGCCAGGCGTTCATTTGGATCGAGTCCGACCGTCGGCTCGTCCAACAAAATATAATCGGGGTCACCCATAAAGGCCTGCGCAATACCAAGCCGCTGTCTCATCCCTCCTGACAGTAATCGCACCTTTTTATGCATTTGCTCAGTAAGATTCACCTGTTTAAGCCAAAAAAGCACTTTATCCTTTAGGACTTTACGATCTATCCCTTTAAGTATACCGATATAATCCATACTTTCGTACACCGTAAGATTATGAAAAAAATCAAATTTCTGCGGCAGATACCCCATCTTAAGCTTTCCTTCACACGGCCTATATCCATCTACTAAAATTTCCCCCTGATCACACCTCTCTTCACCGATTATGGCCTTAAATAATGTACTTTTACCAGCACCATTTTCACCGATCAGTCCATAGACCCCCTGCTTAAGAGTAAACGATACCTCCTTTAAAGCAAAATGTGACCGGTATTTTTTGATTAATCTATTGCATTCTATCATGTCGTATTTTCTCGCTTTGATTATGTATTATTCTTATAATAATATAATCTACCGTAATTACAAGTAAATATTGCAAATTTAGTTTACGCTTTAATCTAATTGACTTTTAAACCGATCGACATTATAATTATTTATAGTTGAATATCCATTCAACCAAAGGAGGTCTCATGTCTGCCAACCAACCCAAACCAGTATCCATGCCGACTCAATGCGACTGTGAAGTTATCCATGAAGAGGTTGTTAATGCCGTTCGGGCTGAAATGCCCTGTGGCGATGATTTTTTTGCTCTTGCCAATCTCTACAAAATGTTTTCCGATCCCACTCGTGTAAAGATTCTATGGGCGCTCAATTGTCATGAGATGTGCGTATGTGACCTGGCCGTATTACTTAACATGACCAAATCCGCAATCTCACATCAATTAAAGTCACTACGCCTGACCAACCTCGTAAGCTTCCAAAAGCAAGGAAAGGTGGTCTACTACACGCTAGCCGATGATCATGTTAAGGATATCTTTGAAAAGGGCTTTGTCCACATACACGAGCTGTAATTTTTCCATCAATTACTTAGTTTTTTTAAAGAGCCCCCCTTTACTTCGGCCATCGCCCTTACCATCCTGGTCGGTTGTACTCTCCTTATTTATTGCCTTAGTGCTCTCCTTTTCCGGGCGTAACTTTTTGTTCCGCCCACGCAATAGCTCATCAATCTTCTGGTAATATCGGTCATCTCGATCAATCTGCGCTCTAATCCGCTCCTCTTCCCGCTCCTCTTGCAGGCGAAACTGATAATCCAATTCTTTTAGCATGCTTTCCTTTATATCATCGCAAAGCTCCCGATTATTAGTCCGGACTGCTTCAGTGATCATCTGCTGCAATAATTGCTGCAACCGCTGACTTTTCGATTCTTTGCTTTCAGTAATAGCCGGCTCACTTCCCGTCACCGACATTATCTCATTGCTATTAACCATCAGGATATGCTTCGGTTCTTTGTCGTGAAAGACACCCTTATCATAAAATGATTCTTTTTCACGAAATGATTCCTTAACTCTGATTATTTCCTCTTCATTTCGCTCTTCCTGGCTACTTTTCTGGTTACCTCCATTGTGGGACTCATTCCCCAATGACTCGCTCTTACCAAAGATATCTTTACCAACCGTTTCTTTATTAATAATTTCTTTACCGGCAATTTCTTTGCCAGCAAATGGTTCCAGCTTACCATTACGCAAGATCATTCGGATAGCCTTCAACTGTAATCCCTGCTCTTTTAACGCCTTAACTTCCTGGAACCGTAGAATATCATCTTCGGTATAATAACGGTGCCCCAACTCGTTCCGCTTGATAGGCAGCTTTAATTCCTCCTCCCAGTACCGTAACACATGCGATTCCACTGCAACCTTCTTAGCGGCATCAGAAATAAGATAACGCGTTTCCTGCTTCATGCTTTTCTCCTCTCCTTTATCCTTTCTTGAAGCCCGGCCGACTGTCTGCCATATACTTCGATTAATTATGCAATATTTATTTTTATATACAAAAAAGAACATGCCTTACGGCTTGTCCTCTTTCGTATTTTATAGACCTATTGGCTTATTTCTTAAGATTAGCGAACTTGGTATATTCCGGTAACCAGACCAGCTCCACAGTTCCGATCGGACCGTTTCGCTGTTTGGCAATGATAATTTCGGCAATGCCCTTTTTCTCGGTATCTTTATTATAATAATCGTCACGGTAGATGAACATTACTACGTCGGCATCCTGCTCGATCGCCCCCGACTCACGCAGATCGGATAACATCGGCCGATGATCGGGTCGTTGCTCTACTGCACGGCTCAACTGGGACAACGCCACTACCGGTACCTTAAGTTCACGTGCCAATGCCTTTAGTGACCGGGAAATATCGGAAATCTCCTGCTGCCTGGAATCACTGTTCCGACCACTTCCGGACATTAACTGCAAATAGTCAATAATGACCATCTGGATATTATGCTCCAGTTTATATTTACGGCACTTAGACCGTAACTCCGGGATGCTGATACCGGGTGTATCATCAATGATCAGGCCGGACTTACCAATGACGCCCGCACTTTCAATCAATTTTTCCCACTCCATATCGGACAGACCCCCGGTACGCAGATGTTGTGCATCCACCTTGGATTCTAAGGAAAAAAGCCGGTTGACCAACTGCTCTTTTGACATTTCCAGGCTGAACACGATCAAATTTTGCTTTAGCTTAAAGGCAACATGCTGGGCTATGTTTAAGACAAAAGCTGTTTTACCCATTGAAGGACGCGCCGCGACCAACACCAGATCTGACGGTTGCATCCCTGCCGTCCGGTAATCCAAATCCAAAAATCCCGTCGCCACCCCGGTCACATGCCCTTTATTTCGTGAAGCCTGCTCGATCCGATCCATCGCGTTCATGACCACTTCCCTGATGGGAACATAGTCGCCGGTATTGCGCCGCTGCAACAACTCAAAGGTGCGCTTTTCGGTGTCCTCTAATATAAACTCAACACTCTCTTTACCGGCATAGCAGTTATTAGCAATCTCTTCATTAAGACGGATCAATCGTCGCAGTAATGCCTTCTCTGCCACAATATTGGCATAATACTTTATATTAGCCGAAGTGGGTACCGCCGTGATCAATTCACGGACAAACTCTAAGCTACTTACCTCCGGCGGTACATCCTTTTCTTTTAAACGATCCTGTAGGGTCACCAAATCCACCGGCTTACCTTCATCATTGAGTTCGGTCATTGCCTCAAATAAAATCGCATACTGTTTCCCATAAAAATCATCACCGGTAATAATCTCTGCTGCGACAATGATGGCCTCCCGGTCCATGATCATCGAACCGATCACCGATTGCTCCGCTTCAATACTATGCGGTAAAATCCGCTTTAGCAGCGCTTCATCCATCGTTGCCATGTTTTTCTCCCAAATTTTACTACTACGAAAGTAAATGACCACTTCCGGACTGATACCATCCCCTTATTGCTGTAGCCCTCAAAATCCCACTATCATGATGCCAAGAGCCGCAATCGTGTATTACTAAGCCTCTTTAACATTCACCTTTAGCTTCCCCACAACCTGTGGATGCAACTTGATCGCCACTTCATGAACCCCAAAATTCTTTATCGGGTCGGACAATAATATCTTCTTCTTATCCAGTTCAACCTGACATTGCTCCTGATAAGCCTGGGCAATTTCCTTTGAAGCGATCGATCCAAAAGATTTACCTCCTTCACCAGCCTTCATTGTCAGGGTGATCTGCTTAGTTTCTAATTCTGCGGCCAATGCCTTGGCCCGATCTAAAAGGTTTTGTGCCTCTTTTGCCTCACTGGCTTTCTTAAGCTTAAGATCATTCATATTTTGATTGGTTGCTTCTAAGCCAAGCTTCTTCGGCAACACAAAGTTACGGGCATATCCATCGCTTACATCTACAATATCCCCCTTTTTCCCCAAGGTCTTTACATCGGCCAATAAAATTATTTTCATGTCAATAACCACACCTTTCTACGATTTTCAAATTATTCATCTTTATTTTCAAGCCAGCTCGCCTTCTTCAATCATTTTATCCAACATCTTCTTAACCTCGCCGATACCCTCAGCTATGGATATCCCTTCCAATTGACAACCGGCAACATTAAGATGACCGCCACCACCCATTCGTTCCATGATTATCTGAACATTAACCTCGTCGATGGAGCGCGCACTTACATATATACAATTCTGATAATCGGTTAAGATAAAACTAGCCTTTACCCCCTTGATATCCAGCAACTCATTGGCTGCCTGGGCTCCAATAATGGTCGGGCTCTGGATGTCTTCACTGGTGCAGGTCGAAATGGCGTATGCTCCCCGATATATTTCCGCCTGGCTCACCGCATCAGCCTTTGCCTTATATTCAATTGCATCCTCACGGAACAGCTTCCGGACTCTGGTCACGTCGGCTCCGCTACGACGCAGGAATGCCGCCGCTTCAAAGGTTCTAACCCCTGTTTTAGTCATGAAATTGCTGGTATCGATCATGATGCCGGAATATAGACAATCAGCCTCTTCATTTCTTATCTTTATATTATCCCCAATATACTGCAGGATCTCAGCAACCATTTCACAAGAGGAAGATGCATAGACTTCCACATATGAAAGGGTAGCATTTTCTATGACCTCGACCCCTTGACGGTGATGATCCAAAACGACGATCGATTTACATAACTTGAGCAATTCCGGACATTCGGTTATGCTGGGTTTATTAACATCGACTACCACCAAGACTGAATTACTGCCTGCCATTTCGATAGCTTGTCCACAACTGATGATCATATCATCCTCATATTCCGGATTGTCTTCAAACAGTTCAATTAGTGGTTGCATAGAGGTGGTTACCTCATTAATGACAATATGAGCCTTGCGTTCCAGGGTGGTGGCAATACGATATATACCGATCGCCGCACCAAAACTATCCACATCAGCCATCCGGTGCCCCATGATCAACACCCGATCCTTACCGGTAATGATCTCTCTAAGGGCATGAGCCTTAACACGCGCCTTGACCCGGGTATTGCGGTCAACCTGCTGACTTTTACCACCATAATAGACAATATTGTCCGGGGTCTTAAGTACTGCCTGATCTCCGCCTCGTCCAAGTGCCAAGTCAATTGCATTGCGGGAAAACTCGTAGGTTTGAGCATAGGACAGACCATCTAAGCCAATCCCAATACTAATGGTCACCGACATCTCATTGCCGATATTGACCGTCTTTACATCCTCAAGCAGGTCAAATCGATGCTCCTTCAGATCACTGACCGCCTTCTTACGAAGAATGATCATGTACTTATCCTTCTCAATCTTTTTACAGATACCATCTAAAGAAGCAATGTACTTATTTACCTTTCGGTCGATCAATGCTATCAGCAAAGAACGTCGAACCTCTTCCACACTCTCCAGTGCCTCATCATAATTATCCAGATAAACCATCCCAACCGCCAGACTTTGATTGTCCACCTCTTTTAAAGCGATGTTCAAAGCGGTCGTATCAAATAGATACATAGCGATCAGATAATTACCGTTTTCCTCTACCATATTCAAATCATCTACATCAATAAGATCGCTCTTCTCGGTCAAGCCTTTAATGGAAACCTTTTTTAACGTAACAGCATATATTTTTTCTTCATATTCTATGGAAAGCCCTGTTTCATTCGTTTCACGGGGAAGCTTTTCTGGAGTTATCAACGGAAAGATGGTCGCAATAGACTTTTTATATCCTTGCTCCTTGTGGATTATTTTTTCAAAACAAAGATTGTACCAGATAATCTTGCCACGGTTATCCAGAATAGCATAAGGCATATCCAATTCCTGCAGCAACGTTTTTTGTATCTGTCCATACTCGGTCGCAAAACTGATTAATTCATTCATAATGGCTGGGCGGCTGTAAATCAGCAGAGACACCAATATGGCAAAATAAAAAATAACAAAACAGGACAGAATTAATCCGGCAAAGATGTTCACCAGATAGATGG
>JAITWD010000064.1 GCA_031285465.1 Lachnospiraceae bacterium | reverse complement strand
CGCCCCACTTAGCGGTCTGAAAGCGCCAAAATCAGTCAACGTAGCCCCGCTACGCCTCCTGATTTTGGCACTTTCAGACCACTAAGTGAAACGCACAGACCAGTACAAGCAGTTTTCAGACACACCCTAGGAAGCGCAGAATGCGGATCAGTTACCTTCGCGTTATCCAATTCGCTTAGTTTTAATTATCTCCCGATATAGTCCGATCGCTCCGATGCTGATCAGTATTGAGACAATTAGCGCCAATATTCGCCGGTCGATACCAAGGGGTAAAAAAGTCACCCCCATTGCGACCAGGACGATCGCACTGCCCCCCAGCATCCCGACTAAAGAGGCGGCACTTTGCTTAACCACCGTTATTTCGTTTTCCCAATCATATCGTGGCAGTTTGATGTTTATATACATCCCCCATATCGCCGAAAATCCAGCACAAATGAGTGGTACCACAAATAAAAGCAGTCCGTCCCAAAATCCCGGTTGCAACCGGATCGTCAGAACGATCCCACCGACCACAGCTATCGGTATCGTTAAGGTTAGGTTGACTAATATTTTGCTGTCAAAAATGGTCTTTACTGGTGCCGGCACCGATTGCACGATCCACAATTGTCGGCCCTCCAGTGATAACGATGATGAACTCGGGCAAGCCATGGCCAGCATAGCCGCCAGGACAAAGGGCAAAATATGCTGCATAATTCCGGTAAATCCCGGCATTCCCATGGTCGCTTCCAGTTGCTCCGGTCCCATTACAGTGAGGGCGATAATAAACAACAGTGCCATGATCGCACCCGTTCCGGCATTGGTCAAATAGATTGTACTGGACAGAAAACGTTTCAGCTCCTTACGATATAAGGCTTTTAAAGGTGAGGCGGCAGACAGTCTGGTCAGGTGATAACTGGTCCGTCGGACATGTCCGCTGACCCCTGAGTTGATGGCCTTATATCGCCAGGCAAGTGCTACGACAAATACTAAATAGATCAATCCCGAAAGTCCAGCAAATAGAACCAATGAGGACCAATGTCCCCCGTTGCCAAAACCGTCGCTAAACAGTACTGCTGGTGGGTAAAATCTTTGTAAATGGTGATATAGGCTCTGGCTGAGCAGAGAAATATCAACGGAAGAATTAAGCTGTTCGCCGGACATCCCCAATGCAAAGGACAGGATCAACGATCCGACCAGGAGCAGTACGGTTAGAAGGGTGGAGAGCATCCGGGCATATTTAAAGCGGGAGGAGAAGGCCATCACGAAAGCACCCAGGATCGCACCTATGGTTGTCGGGATAAGTGGAGCGACTAATGTGCCAAGCAGCCAAAGCAGGTAAAAAGCCATCCCAGGCTTAGTCCATAAGGCATATCCTGCGCCCATCGGTATCATTACAGCTGCAGTAAAAACCATATTGGAGCAATACATAACCAAAAAGCGTGATGAAATAACCGTACTGGTTGCCGCGGGCAGGGACATCAACAGATCATAATCCCGGTAGCCAAAGAGTAGCCCGTTGGTCTTAAGCAGGGTAAAAAATAAAGAGGCAATTCCGGCGGCGGTAATCGCATAGGTCGGGATTAAATCGATCATGCCCAGAAATCCTAACCCATAAGCCATGGAAAAGCTATAACCAGTAAGGATCACTGCCAGGACGATCATGCTTATTAAAAATACCGAAGCTCTTTCGGTTCGTCCGTGACTGCCTTTACGGAAATTATTCAAACGGTACTGGTCGATCATCTGAATCTTAAAAAGCAGCAGTACCTTATTAGGGTAGGCTTCATTGCTCATGTGCAGCTACCTCCATAAAAAGATGTTCCAGTGATTTGTCCCGGACCAGTTCGCCGATATTTCCCGAAGCGGCCAGCCGGCCTTTATTGATGATGGCTATCTTATTACACAGCTTCTCGGCAACATCCAAAACATGGGTGGAAAAGAAGATGGCACCACCGCTGGCACAAATCTCCTTCATAAGGTTCTTGAGGGTCAGGGCAGCCTTGGGATCCAGACCGACAAAGGGCTCATCCAATACCATTAGCCGCGGATTATGGGCAAGAGCAGAAATAAGCGCCAATTTCTGCTTCATACCATGCGAATATGCGGAAATAGAATCACCTAAGTCGGCAGTAATTTCAAAATCATCCCCCAGCCGTCCGATCCGCTTCTCTCGGTCGGCGCGTGACACCTGGTAGATATCACAGATAAAGTTAAGGTACTGGATGCCGGTCAAATGGTCATATAGATCCGGATTATCCGGAATATATGCGGTTATCTGCTTGCAAAGTAGTGGCTCTCTTTTGATCGAATGGCCATCGATCAGGATATCGCCGTCGGTGAAGTCCAGTACGCCGACGATGGCCCGGATGGTAGTGCTCTTGCCGGCACCGTTATGGCCGATAAAGCCATAAATATCGCCCGGCAAAATGGAAAGGGATAGGTCATCCACCGCCTTAACATTACCTTTATATATCTTTGAGAAGTGTGTTATTTTAAGCATATTCGCGCCCTCCGATCTGATATCATTATGATATCACAAAGATTCAAAAGCGTCAATAATAAAAGCGCCGGTTTTAATCCGTCGCTTAGTACTTTTACCAATATTATTTTACCTTTTTATTTTCTTGTATTTAATTGATAGCATTCATTTTGAAAAATCATAGATTTTTCAAATTCTTATTTAGGCAGTTTTGCAGATAAGATCTGCAAAATGCATGTGGTTTATTTTGAAAAATCATAGATTTTTCAATTTTTATTTAGGCAGTTTTGCAAATATAATCTGCAAAATACATAGGTATTAGTATGTACTTACCAATTCATTCTTAGTCAGATATTTTACGCAGATATCGACAAATTCGGTGGGGTTCATCGGTTTTTCCAGGTAATCATTCATCCCTGCCGCCATAAACTCCGATGCATCGTCCTCCATCATCGAAGCGGTGAGCGCAATGATTGGAATCTTCCTGGCTATATCGCCGTTTAGTTTCCGGATCGCTCTGGTGGCGCTAAGACCGTCCAGCTCAGGCATTTGGATATCCATAAAAATAATCGCATAACGCTCGGGACTGCGATTAAAAAGATCGATCGCTTCATAGCCGTTAGCCGCGAAATCAATGGTCAGACCAGCGATATCCGAAAGCATCACCGCGATAACATCCCGGTTCAGCTCAACATCTTCTGCGATCAGGATGGTTTTTCCGTTTAGGATAGCTGCGGGGTTGAGCAGGGTAGCTGTGGTCGTATCGTTTTGACATTGCCGGTGACAATTGCCAGTGGCAATACGTAGCTTCAATCGTTCGATCAGGCTATCAAACCCAGCGCGCTTGACAGCATAATCAACCGCACCCACCGAAAAAGCAGCCGATTCATCGATTTCATCATCCCGCTCGGCTAAGAAGAGAAGGGGTAACCCTCTTTTGACCGTGTAATCGGACAACAAAGAAAAGGCAGACGGAGAGACGCCATAGGCATTCTCAAGAAAAATAACGACGGCATCGGCACCATAGGTTTCCAAGGCGGTTAGCGCAGTACTCTCTGTTGCGGCAATATTGGTTTCAAAATTATCCATAAGTCCTTTTTTTATCTCCGCCAGTGCGCGGGGATTTCCACTGACGATCAGCACCCGGTTATGCTGTATAGATTTCATTAATATCACGTCCGCCTTTCTAAAGATATTTTTTGTCTTGTGTTTAGCCATTCCTCTGAGCAGAGGCCGACCGTGGATTATTTCCCAGACGAAACACAATTAAAGATAAAGCAGTCCATTTGTTGATATGGCTTGAATGTAATGCGATAATTAGGTTATATTTAACGTATTGTTAATGAAATTATCATACGGGTACATTTATGTAAATAACCTATATTTAAGGCATATAAATAAAATACGAAAACATTTGAAATTTTTATTTTAATGATATAATATATAAATATAGCATAAATCTAATGATAATAAAAGAGGTCATCTCACTGAAAAATGATTAAAATTGATGCCGTTTCGCTACTCGATGATTTTGAGAGTGAAGCCAAGACCCATATAGATGAAATAGAATCGACCTTTCTGGACATAAATCGCTCTTCCGGTGCCGGTTTGCGGATGGGCGATGTTTTCCGTGCTGCCCATAGCCTGAAAGGAACGGCCGGCTTGTTGTCGCAGGATAAAATTGTCGCGGTCGCCCATGAATTGGAAGGGATTTTTTCCCGGATCAAGGACGGGGAATTGATAGTGGACGAAGAAATCGTCGACATTGTACTACAAAGCGTTGACCGGCTTCGCGAGCTGGTGGAGAATCTACATACGCCGGAGGCGGTTGATACCGTTTCATTTCTGGAAGAGCTAAAGGGTTATTCGACCAAATCACCGACTGGGCTGGCAGTCCGGCCACAGTCGGTACCATTTGATCTGCAGAAGATGCCGACCGCCCTGATGATCCAGGGAGCTATTAAACGCGGTCATAGCATTTACTATCTGAACATTGGTTTTAATCGGGGACTGGGCGAGTATTATGAGCATCCCCGCGGACTGATCGATGAGATCATGTCGGTTGGAATGGTAGTAGAGGTGATGATCGACCGTGCCGGCATTGAAGATGATGGAACCGATTGGGCCAGTCAAATTACCGAACGGCTTAGGGCACATGATACATCAATACTGGAATTGCTGGTGACCAGTATTCTGGAGCCGGAATTGTTACTGGTTGCACTAGAATTGGAAGAGCGTTGTGTCCGACTGATCTCAAAGGAAGAAATTGCTACTAAATTAATTGCGGCCAAAGAAGATCCGCCTAAAGTGGAGCTGACCAAAGAAGCGGTTGCCCTTCCGCCACTACCGGTATCCAAGTCGGAGTTATCCATTCGCCTTGATGTGACAAAGGTGAATGAATTAATGGATTTGGCTAATGAAATGATCCTGACCAGAAATCGTCTGCAGTCGGTGCTTAAAAGGGATACAGTAAAAACCGTTGCAGGGCTGGCACTGATCCTACAGGATATGAACCGTCTGACCGGTGAGATCCAAGAGAAAACAGTACAGACAAGGATGCAGTCGGTCAATGTTATTTTTAGTAAATTCCCGCGGATGATCCGTGATACGGCACGGACACTTCGTAAAGATATTGGATTAACGATTTATGGTGAAGAGATCACCCTTGATAAGTATTTATTAGAAGCACTGTCCGATCCGATTACCCAGCTGATCAAAAATTCGGCCGATCACGGGATCGAAGCGGCCGACCGTCGTGTAGCTCTCGGTAAACCCGAGCAGGGTACCATTACATTGGGGGCATGGCGACAGGATGGAATGGCCATTATTGAGGTGACCGATGATGGCGCCGGGATAGATGAGGAAGCACTGCGCCGTAAAGCACTGGAACGGGCGGTGGTAACGCCCAAACAGCTGGAGACGATGACGAGAAGAAACGTTTTGGCATTGATCTTTGAGCCGGGTTTATCAACGGCGACCCAGGTGACCAATGTATCTGGTCGCGGGGTAGGGATGGATATTGTCAAGAACAATATCGAGAAGCTTGGTGGTATGATCGAGGTGGATTCCGAACCGAACCGCGGTACTTCGATCCGTTTACGACTGCCCCTGACCATGTCGGCGCTCCGTGCCTTGATCGTTACGATTGACTCGGTACCGATTGCCATACCGGAAACCAGTATTGACCGGATAGTTCGGATAATCGTAGCAGTACCGTCACGGCGTTTTGATATTATTGATGATCAACTGGTTCTTATCCAAAATGACTGGCAGGTTCCGGTTGTGTCCTTGACCGACCTTGATCGCAGGTCGAAAGGAATGACCGCTCGTACTTCAGTGGAGCAGATGGCAGCGCTTAATGGCCGGTCGGTAAATAAATGTTTGATCATGAAGGCGGGAGTACGGTACTTTGCACTGCTGATCGATGAGGCGGTTCAAACCGAGGAGACATTGGTCAAGCCACTGCCGTTATATCTGCGTAATTGTCATTGCTATTCCAGCGTGACGGTGCTGGGGAGTGGGCAGGCGGTGATGGTTCTGGATGCGGAAGGATTACTGCAATATTCAGGAATTGTTGGTTCGTTAAAGGTGGAGGTGGTTGACGAAACCGAAGACGAGCGGCAGGATATGCATTCAGTGATTGTTTTTGGTGAGACGGGGGAAGACCTTTTGGCAGTAAAATACAGTCAGGTGGCGCGCATTGAACGGATTGATACCACCGGTATTATAAGTGACGAGAAGGACTCCCGTATTATGATCGCCGGGAAGGCAGTCAGGGTTATAGAACCTAAAGATTATGTCCCGGTTCGCAGTGTTGATATGAAGCGGCAGCATCTTTGCTTAATTGTAGTAAGGAATGAGGAAGAGAAGGTGGGCTTTTTAACTGAAAAGGTGTATAATCAAGTCGATACACATTTTTCGGTCGGTGAGCGACCGATGAGCGACTATATTGTCGGGGTCGGCACATATAAAAGCAAAAAGCTGGTGCTCCTGGATGACACTAAGATTATCCGGAAATCAAAGGAGCAACGTTAGTCGGCGTTCACCTAAAATATAAAAAATAATAACTGCTCAGTAGATGGGTGCATTTACTGCAACAACCGGAAGAAAAGGCGGTGTTTACTATAAAAGGTTTAAGCTTTGTGATCGATGGGAAGTTTTACGCCGTTGATGTCGGTTTAATAGAAAAGTTCATTGGTAAAACTGCGTTGACACCGGTACCGACAGCGCCAGGGGCGGTGATCGGGATGGTCAATCTGCGCGGTAAAGTGGTTACAATCTTAAGTATTGCGGTTTTGCTTGGTCAGGATCGTTGGGTGATACCCAGTGGCTCACGGGTGATCAATGCGATCATCTTCAAGAATTTTACTGGTGATGGTGAGCAAATGGGATTGGAAGTGGATAAACCGGACGATCTGGTAGAAATAGAAGATGAAAATATTATGGAACAATCGGTGCCGGAGACTGTACCCAAAACCGATTTTGTGTCGGGCACTGCACAAGTGAATGGGAAAACCTATCGGATACTGGATATTGTTTCAATTATAGATAGTTTTAGGGATAGTGGCGATCGGATAACCGAGCCGGTTTCCAGGAAGGAAGATTAAATGAAGAATTGGTTTAAGAACGTGAAAATAAGAACACAACTGATGGCGGCATTTTTATTTGTTACTGCTATTACCCTCTTAGTGTTGATCACCGCGATTATCAGTGTGCAAAGTTTAGTCGAAACCAATGAGCAACTTAATGATTCGGTGATCGTACCCCTTGAGTCGGTTCGCGAATCCGCGTTGTTGATGGAAACGGTCAAAACCGAGGGGCGCAATTTGATCCTATTTGATGGTGCGAGTGACCGGGAGACAAATGCACAAAGAATAATAGAAGATGTAAATCAAATAAAGCAGGATATGATCCTTTTTGGCGAAACGATCGCGAAAGAGGAGGCGTGGAGTTATTATGACACACTAATGGCATCATTGGATGAATATCTCATATTAATGGATGAATATCGGGTCATATTGTCGAAGGATCTGACCGTGCCAAGCAATTATAATCAGGCGGTTAATTATATTGATAATGAATTGGCACCGGTTTCAACCCTGGCTATTGAGTGTATGACCACCCTGAACCGGATCCGTCTGGGTCTGGGTGACGAATTGGTGACCGCAGCAGCGACCGGTTCCAATCAGGCTCTGAGCTATATGATAGCCTTTTCGATCGTGGGGATCGTCCTGTCTATTTTGCTGGGGATTTTCATGTCGATGCTTATCAGTCGTCCCATTCTTAAGGGGGTAGAGGTTATGTCCAGGGCGGCGAAGGGGGATTTTAATGCGCGCCTGCCGCAGGATTACGGTGCGGAAATGGGACAGCTATATGATGCCTTTAATGCGTTGGTCGATTATAATCGACTCAACCTCGTAACACTGACCGACAGTAGTTCAACCATACGCGCCTCGGCGCAGAATATGCTGACTATCTCTACCGTGATGGCCGATAATAGTCGTGGTCTTAACGAACAGACCTCTTTTGTGAGTTCGACGATTGAAGAGTTTTCGGCTGGGATGATGCAATCCTCCAGTGCACTATCAACCGCCAGTACCCACATCAGTGCAGTGGCATCTTCGATTGAAGAGATCAACGCGACGATCGGAG
>JAITWD010000059.1 GCA_031285465.1 Lachnospiraceae bacterium | reverse complement strand
CGTGATACCGATATGGCAACCGAGATGGTTAAGTACTCGAATAACAACATTCTTGCCCAGGCAGGTCAGGCGATGTTGGCACAGGCCAATCAGTCTAACCAAGGTGTTTTATCCTTACTGTAATCCAATAAGTAGAGCACCATTGCTAAAATGTAGAAGAAGGCTGACAATTGTCAGTCTTTTTCTACGTTTACAAAGCTGTATTTATGAATTTATATTTTTGCTATTAGTGGACTATTATGATACACTATTAAAGGATTTTACTATTGTAAATATGAATACTATGAAAATTAAATTTTTAAGTTCCTATGGTACGATTCGTGTAGTATACAGGAGGCTCAAGGGTGATACTAGTTAAAAATGGACAAATAATCAATCCGGCGACACAGATTAGTTTAAAGGCCGATATGTTGATTGAAGAGGGGATAATAAAAGCAATAGGAACCGATGTTTATGAAGATACCAACGAGAAAGGGGAAATGCAGATAATTGATGCTGAAGGCATGATAGTCATTCCCGGCTTGGTCGATGTTCATGTTCACTTTCGTGATCCGGGCTTTACCCATAAGGAAGATATTATAACCGGTGCGAAAGCGGCGGCTAAAGGAGGTTTTACTACAGTTGTTCTAATGGCCAACACCAAGCCACCGGTTGATAACACGGAGAATCTTCAGTCCATTTTGGAAAAGGGAAAGAAAACCGGTATTCACGTGGAGAGCTGTGCTAATGTAACGGTTGGAATGGCGGGGCATGATCTGGTTGATATGGCAGAACTGGCGGCAGCTGGGGCGGTTGGTTTTAGCGATGATGGTATGCCACTGACCGATGAACGGATAGTTCGTCAGGCTATGCAGCAGTCATTATTACTCAGGAAGCCACTAAGCTTTCATGAGGAGGATCCAACATTAATTCATAATAATGGGATAAATGCTGGTATTGCATCAAGTGCCTTTGGCATAGCCGGTTCGCCACGAGAAGCAGAGATAACGATGATTAAGCGCGATATCGGTTTGGCGCATGAGACTGGGGCGGTTATTTCTATTCAGCATATCAGCACTGCGGAAGGGGTAGAGTTGGTCAGAGCAGCACGGGCAGCCGGTTACAATATCCATGCTGAAGCCACACCGCATCACTTTACGCTAACGGAAGACGCGGTCCTCCGCTTAGGGACATTGGCTAAAATGAATCCGCCACTACGGACCGAGTCGGATCGTATGGCGATCATTAAGGGGTTACAGGATGGGACAATTGATATAATAGCTACCGATCATGCTCCGCATACCCAAGCAGAAAAAGAGCAGGCGATCACCGATGCCCCCAGTGGAATAATAGGCTTGGAGACAGCACTATCTTTGGGAATCCGTGAATTGGTGCAGAAAGGTTACTTAACCATAATGGAGTTAATTGAACGGATGAGTACTGCACCGGCCCAATTATACCATCTGCCTGCCGGTGACATTTCACCGGGACAAAAGGCCGATGTGGTCATTTTCAGTCCGGACAAGATTCACAGGGTCGGGAAATTTGCATCAAAGTCAAATAATTCCCCCTTTATCGGTGAAGATCTTCCCGGTGTAGTGTATATGACCATTTGCGATGGAGAAATTGTTTATCATAATACTGCCGACTTTTAAAAAATATGAGAATACAATTAAGGATATATGACCGTCAGCTTTTGAGCGGTTATATTCTAAGGAAACACTGATTAAAGCGTTTCCCTAAATAAATCTATTGCTTTTAATAAAATAAAAATAAACGAAACGGAATGAAGTTATGAACAAAAAAAGAAAAGTAGTGGGACGGGTGGTTTGCCAGCAATCAATTGCGTCCGGAATCTATGAGATTTACATTGAAACCGACTTGTCAGAGGAGGCAATGGCGGGTCAGTTTATTGGTATATACCCGCTTGATCGCTCAACATTGTTGCCCAGACCGATCAGTATCTGTGAGGTTGATCGGTCGGCGAAGCGGCTGCGACTGGTTTATCGGGTAGCAGGTAGCGGGACCGCTGAACTTTCGGCTGCTACCCCGGGAGATGAGCTATACTTATTGGGAGTATTAGGAAATGGCTTTCCTATGGACGCTACCAATGGTAAAACCATTGCAGTTATGGGGGGGGGGATTGGAATTCCGCCATTACTGGAAGTGGTTAAGACCCTTTCGCGTTTGTCACCACTGGCAAAAGTGCATAGTTTTCTGGGATATCGGGATGGGCAACGGTTTCTGCTCGGTGATTTTGAACAGTACAGCACGGTTCATGTAGCAACTGAAGACGGTAGCTATGGCATAAAGGGCAATGTCATGAGTGCCTTAAACAGAAGTGATATTAATCCGGATATGATCATGTCATGTGGGCCGATGCCGATGTTGCGGGCAATCAAGGGCTATTCGGTCGAGCAGTCCATTCGGGCATATATTTCTTTGGAAGAGCGAATGGCATGCGGTATTGGTGCCTGTCTGGGATGTGTCTGCCGTACGACAGCGGTTGACCACCACTCTCATGTAAATAATGCCAGAATATGTACCGATGGTCCGGTTTTTGATGCTAATGAAGTAGATATTTGATAGCTGGTATAACGGAATTAGATCAACCAATAATTATTAATAAGAGGAAATGAATGTGGCAATGAATAATGTTAATAATAACAGTCGAAAAGATAGTTTGAACGAGGGAGAAAGTATCAGTCGAAAAGAATTGATCCGCTCCAAAGAAATGAAAAGTGAGCAATTGCCTGATCTGACAGTTCAGATTGGCGGAATTACATTCAAAAATCCGGTTATGACCGCATCAGGAACCTTTGGTTCGGGAATGGAATATGCTGATTTTGTGGATTTGAACGGCCTGGGTGCGGTAGTAACCAAAGGGGTGGCATCTATGCCATGGGCGGGCAATCCGACTCCGCGGATTGCTGAAACCTATGGCGGAATGTTGAATGCGATTGGGTTGCAGAATCCGGGCATAGATGTCTTTATTGCTAGGGATCTGCCATTTTTGGCACAGTATGATACTAGGATTATTGTAAATGTTTGTGGTAAGACGGTGGGGGACTACTTGGAAGTGGTCGAAAAGCTGGGGGATACGGCGGTTGATTTGCTGGAGATCAATGTCTCCTGTCCAAATGTCAAGGAAGGTGCCATCGCTTTCGGTCAAAAGGCGGACAGCCTTTATGATATTACCACCCAGATTAAAAAGATAGCCCGCCAGCCTATTATTATGAAACTAAGTCCCAATGTCACTGATATTACTGAAATGGCACGCGCCGCCGAAGCTGGGGGAGCCGATGCACTTTCACTTATTAATACAATAACGGGTATGAAGATAGATATCCATAAGCGTGCCTTCGCATTGGCAAATAAGACCGGTGGTTTGTCTGGTCCGGCCATAAAACCGGTGGCGATAAGAATGGTTTACCAAGTGGCCAATGCGGTCAAACTTCCGATTATTGGCATGGGCGGAATTGCCAACGCGGAGGATGCGATAGAATTTATCCTCGCAGGTGCCACGGCAATAGCCGCTGGGGCAATGAATTTTGTGACCCCGACCCTGACGACCGATATCGTTGACGGAATGAGCGACTATATGAGACGATATGGCTATAGCGATATAAATAGGTTAATAGGTGCGGTTAACGAGTAATAAAGGGCCGATATGCGTCCAAAGAAATTCTGATATAGTCAGCGTCTCCTTAAAGAAAAGATTTAAATTATTAACCGGTGGCGGTGGAAAATAGTATTTATGAATAGGGAGTGAGGTGAGAATGTGCAGCTTTTACTGCGAGACGATCCAGTTCTGACGATAGATGAAAATGGTGTCGGAGCAATTATTGATCATGAGCGACTACCGTGGTCGTTGCGAAAGGAAAGGATCACCTTTCCGGAATTTGTTGAATGGGCGATTAATCGCACCCTGTCAATCGGGCGAAGCTATGCCAAGGCGATCCTTAATGCTCTGCGATTATCGCAGAATAATCGTTTTGCTGTTTGTAAAGCCTGTCGGGGTCTAAGCTTAAGCGATTCTTACTGGATAAAACAAGAAGGCGATAATAAAAGTTGGGCGGAGGTCAATCTATTCGCCAATCCGCTGGCGCTATTTCTGACGGAACTGTCATTATCAGGTAATAATATAAATTTTGATGATGGCGAGGACGCCTATTGGCTTAGTAAGCCAGAAGGGCAGCTTAAGATCCACACACCGGAATTAACCACCTTGGGGGCTAATGCTAAGGGATGGGTTCGCGCACAAGATGGTCTTTTCTTACATAAAGTTGGTCGATATGAGATCGCCGCCGACCAGATACTGACGGCGTTGGCAATCCCTCATCTTACATACGCTATATCGACCGATGAGGAAATTAAGCCTTACCTGTCGGCCGAACGCCAGCAATGGTTGACAGGGGTTGGTGAGGTGGTGGTTAAATCGAGAATATTCACTAGTGAAGCTAAGGCAATGGTCACATTTGAAGAGTTTCGTATTTTCTGTGAGAACTTTGGATTGAATCCTTTTACCGAGGCAAGCGCAATTGATCGCGAGGCATATTTAGCCATGCAGGTAGTTGATTATATCATAAGTAATGATGACCGACATGAACAGAACTGGGGATTTTTTATGGATAATGACACTGGTAGGATGGTTGGTTATGTGCCATTGTTTGATCATGATCATGCCTTTTCCACAAGGAGAGCTATTCTTTCACAGACGACCGACCGGCCGATAGCGTTGTTTGATGCAGCGGTTGTGGCGCAGAAGGAGTTGGGCTGTGAATTGGGGGGGATACTGGCGATGGATTGTCCGCCTTTTTTAACCGGGGAAAAGTGGCAGGCAGTCCGGGAGCGGACGGAGCGTCTGTTGCCCTATTCAACATGAATTGACAAAACGTCTTGCAGTTTCCACATAAAGGTCCAAATCAACGGCCGAAAAATCGGTCGTATCAATCTTGATAATTTCTCCACCGATATCAAAGTCGCCAAGCGGAATGACCGTTTCAGCAAATAAATCACAATCGTATGGTGCTTCAGCGCGGTTGGCATCTCCTCGCTCGGGGAGTTTTTCCCGTTCATTAAAGCGCTTGCACAATATCCCGACATCACCATGCAAAACAAAGGTTAAGGCTTGATAATCATAACGCTTGATCAATTCTTTAAGCACATCACCTTCGCGTAGTTGATTATGATTTTCCGCCATCACAAAGTTTGCTTCGATGATGAGTGCCTGCCCGGTTTCCATAAACCGTTCAGTAATAAAGGCTATTGCGTCAAAGGTGGCAGCACTTAAACGTTTGCTTTCGCTACGGTTATTAACCGGAAGGCTACGGCTTAATGCTATTTTAAGCAGATCCTTACAAAAAACAGGTATTCCCAGTTCATTAGATAATTTTAAAGAAAGGGTGGTTTTACCGGCGGCCAGATAACCGGCAATAATGATTAGCTTGCGATTCAATTATTTACTCTCCCATTTGCCCAATTTTAATTGTTGTATTCTGTTTATTAGTGATGCTTCCAAAAAATGCCTTATTTTATGAGTTCCGATAAATTGGATTTCCTATGTTATCCTCATGAATGTGGATGCTCATTCAATTATCCGGTTTACAGGATGCCGTGATCAACCGCAGATCAATAGTGATGGTATCCCCCAACCGATCGGCAATAGTGGCGCACTCTTCGTCAGAATGATCGGCACACATGGGGGTCATCCTTACCAGATTAAATTTATGTGTCGGATCGATAGGATATGAGTAATGTAACCGCTCAGAGTGATAGTTAGAGAATAACCGTTCCAGTCGATCGGTGATGGCTTCACGTGGTGTGCCAAGTGATTGCCCAGAGGTTATCCTGCCCGGCTTAAGTAGTTCGATGTTATCATCGGCTAAGGATGATCCCGATTGCGGGCCTGATATAAGTGCCCTTATTTCTTGCAGATACCCATTTTCTGGAATTATTTTAAACAGCCGGCCGGATGGTTTCAAAACCCGGACAAATTCATCGTAACAAGCGGGCGATAACAGGTTGACCACCACATCGAAGCTGTTGTCTTGAAATGGAAGCTGTGTCAGATCACCGACGACCCATTCGCATCGCTTCTCAAGACCGGAGGCCAGGCGGATACCATCCTTAGCCAGATCAATACCGACGGCTAAGCAGTGGGCCTCATTTATCCGATTAGTCTTATTTTCCACATTGGCGTAGCAATTACTTATCTTATTGGGAGCATGGTCGCCCTCACCTAAGGCAGGGTGGTCAGAAACATGGCAATCCAATAAACGGATCAATGGTGACCCCTCACCACATCCAGCATCAAGCAGTACGGCTTCTGGACCGATCAATTCTGCCAGTCGGTGAGCTAACCGATCAAACAAGCCACTGTTCCATATCAAGCGACGTGCCTGAAAAAGACTGCTCCTATAATGACCGGTGACCGGACGGGTCAAAAAATTAACCCAGCGACCGACATCATAGCTATGTCCCTTTTCACATGCTACCCGTTGTGGATGGCCGGAAAAGAGGGACATGTCGCCACCGCAGACCGGACAACGCAACATCATTATCACCCAATCTTTCAAAATACACCCCCTGTAAATAATTTGTTATTACTTAGGACATTAATTACATACCTTATATAATGTACCCTTTTTGGTGCTGTTTTTCAACCCCTGTGTTAGTAGTGACAAAATTGTAATTTATTGGATTATAACAAATTTGTCAAAGGATCCGTAAAAACTCATATGATTATGAACCTAAATAAAAATAAAGCATAAATTCCTTCCTCGTGTAATACAATTAAAATAAGTACACGCAGGGAGGTATTTTTGTGGAGTTAGTTAAGAAAAATATACATATGGATCGGTTGAAAAGTAAGGCTTCTACCCAAATTACATTAGAAGACGACATCAATATTTCCGATTCAAGGCCGGACGCATTTCAATTGATATTGGACCGTGGGAATGTAGGTATAGATGAATTGAAGGTAACCACCGATCATGTGACGGTTAAGGGAAAGCTGCAATTTACAGTTGCTTATATGACGGAAGGTGAAAATGCCGATATTGCCAGTATGGAGGGCAGTATCCCTTTTAGCGAGCAGATTTATATGGATGGATTGGAAAGCGGTGACAATGTCCAGGTGAAGTGGGAGTTGGAGGATTTGAGCATCGGACTTATCAATTCACGCAAAATTTCCGTTCAGTCCATCATTTCGCTCTTTCTAACCTGTGAAGTTATCAGTGATGAGGAGACCGCGATTGATCTCTATCATGATGAGCCGGTGGAATACCGTAAGAAAAAGCTGGATATTGCCAGTATGGCAATCAAGAAGAAGGATATCTTCCGGATAAAGGAAGAGGTCGAAGTGCCGGGCAGTTACCCCAATATTCAGGAAATGGTATGGGAGGATGTTTGTCCCCTTGAGGTTGAGTTTAAGGTGCTTGAGGATAAAATATCGGTACAGGGCGAGGTTAAAGCTTTTTTCATGTATCGTAGTGACGGCGAAGATAATGAAATTTGTCATCATGAGACGACAATGCCTTTTTCCGGAGTGATCGAGTGTAATGGTTGCGAAGAGGGGATGATACCGGAGATTACCTGGAAGGTTTGTCAAAAAGAGGTGGAAATCCGTCCTGATTTTGATGGTGAAGATCGGGTTGTAACCTTTGATCTGGTGATGGATTTAGATATCTGCATTTATAAAGAGGATACCGTCGATCTGTTGTCCGATATCTATGGGGTAGTAAAGGATATTACGGCAACTACGAAGGATGCAACCTTCCGTCGGCTACAGAGTCGCTTGAACGGCAAAACTAAAATTAATGAGCACAAGACAGTACCCGCCCGTAGCAAGCCAATCCGTAAGGTATTGCATTGTAATGGCCAGCTCCAGTTATCCAGCCAGGAGATTGTTGAGGAAGGTATTATGATCCAGGGTACGGCCAATCTTCAGGTACTTTATGAAAGTACCGATGAGAAGGTTCCCTATGGGGTGGTACGGGCAATTTTCCCATTTTCTTATACACTTAATGCGGAGGAGATTACTGGTAACTGCATCTTCCGCCTCCAGGCTGATTTAGAGCAGCTGAGTGTGACGCCAATTGAGCCGCGGGAATTAGATGTTAAAGCCATTCTTTGCTTCCGGGGAAATGTATATGAGCAGCTTAATGAAAAAACTATTGAGCAGATCAATGTTTCAGAGCCGGACATTGATAAAATGAGTGATTTGCCGGGAATAGCGGTTTATATTGTTAAACCGGGTGAGAGTCTTTGGGACATTGGAAAGCGGTATTACATTCCGGTGGCACAGCTTAAAGAAGCTAATGATATGCAGACCGAGGAGGTAAAACCGGGTGATAAGGTGTTGATAGTCAAGAACCAAATATAATACCAATGTATTCTTTATGATCAATAGGGCTGATGATTGACAGTTTAACCAGAATCAGCCAAACAAAAACCCCTGCCGGCAAAACGAAGATAATTCGAAACCGGCAGGGGTTAAAAGTTTAACCTATTTTATATCATAGGAAAAAGCTCCTATGATATGTACGCCATCGGCGCAGGTATGTTCTTGATTTATTCAGGCGACGGTGATCTCATCCCTAAAAATGATAGCTGGTATATCTACTCGATGGGTGTGCCGTCCTCAGCAGTGTTACCTTCCTTAAGTTTATCAAAGCCGGCCATCACAGCATCAAAGGTTTGCTTGGAAATATCAGGCAGTTTACCACCCCAGGTTTTTTCGGCCATCTTATAACCTTTTTCAAAAGCCGATCGCATCTCTTCTAACTTCTCCGGATCGTCACCGACTAAAGCGGTAGCAAAATCTAAGATACGTTGAGAAGTTTGGCTCACACCCCAATATCCGTCTTCAGCAATATCAGCCTGTGCTTGTAACCGGGTATCCTCATCAACGGTAAAGTTGCCGGTTCTTAAGGTATCCCAGATGCTGTTCTCATTTGCTTTGCCGAAAGCATTAGTCTGACCATTAAGTGTTTTGTGGACCAGGTCAAGTAGCTGTGCCTTACGGTTTGCCAAGTCGCTCTTTAACTGGGCGACCATCTCAGGATTTGGTCTAACCGGAGTCTTAACAGCAGGGGCTTCATTGGAAGGCTCATATACAACACCGGTATTATTTTGCGCGGCGTTGTCGGTTGCTTTTGCGCTTTCAGAATTCTTAGCCTTATTACTCTGGCTGGCGCTATAGGTTGATTGAGTAGCACCATAATTATTTGTAACTCCATTTACACTCATATCTTTCCCTCCTTGGTTGGTAATTATAGTAAATAGTATAATTCTATGATTATATCGGTCTTTACCATAAGAAACTTTAGAGGGGGCATTGCTTTTTTAACTCAATATACTTATAATGAGAAGAGATGTGTATACAATGTACATTAATAAGGCGGGATGCTTGAGAATAGTGTATTTATAGAGATAGTACATGTAAAAAGGTTCAATAATAAACTAAAGAGAAAAGGTAGTTAGTGTGAGCGATAAATCGCTCGCACGCAAATTTGTGCCTGCAGCCCAAAGTTTGCAGGTACTGAAAAATCATAGATTTTTCAAATTTTTA
This sequence comes from Lachnospiraceae bacterium, assembly GCA_031285465.1. Classification (GTDB taxonomy): domain Bacteria; phylum Bacillota; class Clostridia; order Lachnospirales; family Lachnospiraceae; genus UBA935. The sequence continues at coordinate 7,753 of JAITWD010000059.1, read as the reverse complement.
TTCAAGCAGTTTCGCAAGTAGAACTTGCTAAATGCATGGGAGATTAATATGAATGAGGTAGTACAAAAGGCTTATGCCAAGATAAATTTGGCTTTGGATGTGCTTGGAAGAAGAGCAGACGGTTATCACGATGTTAGGATGGTTATGCAAACCATTAGTCTGTGTGATGAGATCGTTATTTGTAAAGAGGAGCAACCAGGTATTAGGTTACGGGTTGATTCGGGGTCGATACCGACCGGTGATACCAATTTAGCATGGCGTGCGGCATCGGGGGTGTTACAACGCTTCGCGCCGACGGCCGGGATATCGATCGCCTTGCAAAAGAACATTCCGGTTGCGGCCGGTCTGGGCGGTGGAAGCAGTGATGCAGCGGCGGTGATCAGGGGGATAAATCAGCTCTTTGAATTGGGGCTGTCGATGGAAGAGATGTGTGAAGTAGGGGTCAGTATTGGCGCGGATGTCCCCTTTTGCCTATTAGGAGGAACAGCACTGGCAGAAGGGATCGGAGAAGGTTTGACACCGCTTATGTCACCTCCGGCGGGACGAGTTTTATTGGTTCGACCTAATATTTCTGTTTCGACACGATGGGTATATCAGCATCTGCGAGTGGATGGGTTGAAAAAGCATCCTGACATTGACGGAATGATCGAGGCGATCAAGGATAGAGATATGGTGGGAATAACCGGTCGAATGGGCAATGTATTGGAAACGGTAACCCAGCCTCGTTATCCGGTTATAAGGGCGATCAAGCAGCAGATGCAGCAACTGGGTGCAGAGAAGGCCTTGATGAGTGGCAGTGGTCCGACCGTTTTTGCTATCTTTGCTGATGATGACAAGGCGGGGCAGGCATACGATAAAATGCGTCAGATGAGGAAAGAGAAGGATATATTTTTAACCAGTTTTGTATAGACTGTTTTGGATGGAATATAGTTAATTGTGTGTAATTAACTGTTTTGTTATAGAAGGTCAGGGAGGTGACATATGGAAGAACCACTAAAGGATGATTTGATCAGGGTGGAATTGAGTGAGTTTCTCCCGCTGCGCGATGTGGTCTTTAATGCTTTAAGGAAGGCGATCCTTACGGGGCGGCTTAAGCCGGGAGAGCGGTTGATGGAAGTACATCTGGGTGAACAGATGGGGGTCAGCCGGACACCAATAAGAGAAGCTATCCGTAAACTGGAGTTGGAAGGTCTGGTAGTCATGGTGCCACGAAGAGGGGCAGAGGTTGCCGGAATGACGGTAAAGAGTATGCAGGATGTCTTGGAGGTACGGCGAAGCTTGGATGTGCTCAGCGTAGAATTAGCCTGCGACCGGATGTCCGAGACCGAGTTGGAGCGATTACGTGAAGCTGGCAATAAATTTACTCAGGCGATCAAAACCGGCAATGCAGCGGTAATGGCGGAGGCCGACGTGGTCTTTCATGATATTATTGTGGCAGGTACGGGGAATCTTCGCTTGCAGCAATTGCTTAATAATTTGGCTGAGCAAATATATCGTTACCGCTTCGTTTATTTGCAGGATGATATCAGACATGAGCTGTTGGTGGACGAACATGAGGCTGTATACCACGGGATACGCAATCGAAACAAGATCGCCGCGGTGGAAGCGGTGCGTATTCATATTGATAATCAGGAACAGTCCATTATACGTCATATTGAAGCGGAGAAGTTTAGAACCGAAGAATAAATTTAAAAAGGATAAATATAAAAACCCAAAAGTATAAAATATTTCAATTAGGTCATACTCCTAAAAGTAAAGGAGAGTTGACATGAAAAAATATTTGGAAACAGGAATGATGATTGTAGCTATTTGCGGTTTTTTTGGTTTTGTTTACCCAGAGTTATGTTTAATCGATGATACATACAGAGTGGCAGAAGAGCAGGTGTCATTGGAATATGAGGAACAATCTAACGGAGCGAATGTTTTATCCGATGGCAGTTGGTCGGGAGAAGGAAAAAGCGATGGGTCCGTAGACGATGCACACGGTGATAGCTTAAGGATAATAAGTGACATGCCTCGCGGAACTATTCGGTTCAAAAGTCGATTATTAGAATTTTTATTTGCTGAATAGCTAGGGAAACGCTTATAAAATCGTATCCCGCGCCGAATTTGCGGCACAAAGTGCCAATGCCCACGTAAAATCCGTGCGCATCCCGCGGAGCGTCTAAGGAAAAGGTGCCAATAAAGGTGAGGTAATAAAGGTGAAATATAGAGAATAAAGATAAAATAGGTATCAATTACTAGGTGAAAGGAAAAAGAGATGACGGAGAAGGATGCCCCTATTGGGGTTTTTGATTCGGGAGTCGGCGGCTTGACCGTAGTAAAGGAAATAATGCGTCAGATTCCCAATGAGCGGATAGTTTATTTTGGCGATACTGCCAGAGTGCCCTATGGTACTAAATCAAAAGCAACCATTACCAGATATTCAGAGCAGATAGTCCGTTTCCTGCAAAAAAGTCAGGTTAAAGCGATAGTGGTTGCCTGCAATACTGCCAGTGCCATCGCCTTAGAGGAATTAGAAGGGAAGGTCAAGCTACCAATGATCGGGGTGGTGAAGCCAGGCGCTAAGGTGGCGGTGGGGGCGACGCAGAATGGCCGGATAGGAATAATCGGGACTGAAGCAACCGTTTCTAGTGGGATATATACTAAATACATAGAACAATTTAGTCACAATATAAAGGTGATCGGCAAGGCCTGTCCATTGTTGGTGCCGCTGGTCGAAGAGGGGCTTTTACAGGATCCGGTCACCGATGAGATTGCAAAGCGTTATTTAGATGAACTGATTGATATTGATATTGATACCCTGATCCTGGGGTGTACCCACTATCCATTGATTCACACTACCATCCAACGGATTGTGGGGGAAAATGTAAATCTGGTAAATCCCGCCTATGAAACTGCGCGGGAATTAAAAGAAATGCTCAAGCAGGGCGGGCTTATCAGTAATAATGAAGCCGGTCTGGGTAGCGATAGGTATCGTTTTTATGTCAGTGACGGAGCGGATAAATTCAAAAATTTTGCCAATTCAATTATAAAATATGGTATTTTGACCGCAAAAACGGTTAACATTGAGGAATTCTAAGGATTTAGGAATCCAATCTTGAACAAAAGTGCGCTTCGCGCACTCACACGGGCAAATATCCTGAGTAGCGCAATTTTTTTCCCGCGCGCGTAGTTGCGCACCTGCTTTAAATCATAGGAGTACTTTCCTATGATTTAAAATTAAAAGGCAATGAACATGGGATGTTCATTGCCTGTAATAATTGACAAACCTATTTGATGGGTTTGGCACCGGCCTTCTCCTGAAGCTTGTCTATCGAACGTTTGAAAAAGCCCTTTTTCTGAGGTGGTGTGATAATGGCTTTACCATGTAGTCCCTTGACTTCAGTAATGTAAATACCGCTGACCACTGCTTTAACCTCTTTTTTGACCGGAACCGACTCGAAAATCTTCTCATCACAGACGAGCGACATTATCTGCGGACCGATCTTGGCTTTGACAATGGGTAACTTAGAAGCACGCATTATCCGTGGCGCTTGATCAATGACTGCTTGTGGTAGTCCCGCTTCTTTTAATTTCAGGCGCTTTTTATCGATAATTAGCATTGAAACGGTTTGTTTCATTGCTTCAAGCTGTTCTTTCTGTGCGTCCTGCTTCTTCTGCGCCTTCTTACCCAGAAAATAGAGAACGGCCAAGATAATAGCAACGACAGCGAGGACAATGATTAGGATAATGATGGGAGTGCTCACGGTGTTCCTCCTTATGGAAACTGTTTAGTTAGTACGACTTAAGTGTAACCAGAATACAACGATGAATGTAAAAATAATTTTAGCATCCTTTTAAAAAATAGGCAAGCAGTTTGAGGGACTTTATTGAATTAAGAAAGTTATTATTATATAATGAAAAAATAATGCGGTAAATTATATGACAAGAGAAGGTAACTGACCGTTATATCAACATAAATCACATGAAAAGAGAAGGTAAATGGAAGTTTTTTGGACGAATATCCGTGAGGTCCCGTTATATGTCTTTAATAATCTGGTCTTTATAAATTTTATTTTGGCAGCGATCATCGTATTTTTTCAGCGCAAGGATCCTAAATCGGTGTGGGCATGGCTGTTGATCCTTTACTTTATTCCGATAGTTGGTTTTGTTTTTTACTTGCTGATTGGAACCGATATGTATAAGCGTCGTATATTTAGGACCAAGGAGATTGAGGATCGCTTAAACCGGGCAATCCGCCAACAGGAATACAATATCAGGAATAAAGAAATGGGCTATAGTAATAAAGTCGTGCGGAATTATGAAGATTTAGTGCTTTTTAATCTGAAGACGTCAGGATCGATCCTGACCAAGCAAAACGATGTGGCAATCTTTACCGATGGCAGGGAGAAATTCAAGAGTTTGATCGATGACATGAGGGGCGCACAGAGCACCATTCATGTACAATATTATATTATTCGGGATGATGAGGTTTTCGGGGAAATAAATGCTGTGCTGAAAGAGAAGGCCGCGGAGGGGATAGAGGTGCGGGTGCTTTATGATAGCATGGGGTGCCGGGCAATAAGAGAATCATATTGGCGCAACTTACGTTCTTGCGGGGTTGCGATCGCGGAGTTTTTTCCGGCACTGCTCCGACGGTTGCATCTGCGGGTTAACTATCGGAACCATCGAAAGATTGTGGTGATCGATGGGAAAATTGGCTATACCGGTGGTTTTAATGTGGGGCGGGAGTATATCGGTTTGAATCGTCGGTTTGGCTATTGGCGGGATACCCATTTACGGATTGAAGGCGAGGCGGTTCAGGCGTTGCAGGTTCGATTTATGCTGGATTGGAATCATGCAACTAAGGGACGACGGTTATCGATGGAACGCTATCTGTCGGATGTGGATTATCCGCTCAAGGGGCAGTGTGATATCCAGATAGTGACCAGTGGTCCCGATACAGGGATGCAAAATGTCCGCGACAATTATTTGCGACTTATCACCAAAGCTAAGCGGTGTATCTATATCCAAACACCTTACTTCATTCCGGACGAAGCGATTCTTTCGGCACTGACCATTGCGATTTTTTCTGGGATCGAGGTTAATATCATGATCCCCTGTAAACCGGATCATCCCTTTATTTATTGGGCAACCTACTCCTATGTAGGGACATTGGTTATGATAGGTGCCAATTGCTATACCTACGATCATGGTTTTTTACATGCTAAGGTGATGGTTGTGGACGAAGAGGTCATTTGCTGTGGTTCAGCCAATATGGATATTCGTAGCTTCGCCCTCAATTTTGAAGTAAATGCAACCATTTATAATGAAGAAAAGGCTCGGGAAATGACGGCAATCTTTAATCGTGATATTGAACAGAGCAGTCCGATTTCTAAAGATCGTTATTCGGGTCGCTCATTGATGATCCGATTCAAGGAGCAGGTCAGCCGTACATTGTCCCCACTATTGTAATAAGGAAATATCTTGCCAGCATTATTTATAAGGAAACACTTTAATCAGCGTTTCCCTAAAAACCCCCATTGCAAAATATAGTTGTGAATTTTTTATGAAAAAGCTTTATTTAGAATCATGATTGTGGTATAAAGAGTAGAGTAGGTTGGGACAACCCGTTTGTTAAAGGAGAAAAATGATGAAAAAGTGTTTAGCAGTAATGATGCTGGCTACGATGATTATAGGTACTATGGCCGGTTGCGGACAGTCTGATGTGTTATATTTGAAGGATATGGATGTGAATAAAGTGGTGACGGTTGGTGATTATAAAGGATTAGAAATCACGATGGAAAAAACCGAAGCGACCGATGAAGATGTTGAGCTTATTGTAGAAGATCTGCGTGCCAACAGTCCCATGACGATAGAGTCAACTACCGCAGCGAAAGAAGGTGATGAGGTTACCTTTGATTTTGTGGGAAAGCTTGATGGCGTGGCATTTGATGGCGGGTCGGGAACCGATATGACCCTTGTAATAGGAAGTGGCCAGTTTATTCCCGAGTTGGAACAAGGTTTGATCGGAATCAAGGCCGGTGAAGTAAAAGATGTTCCCGCGAGGTTTCCGGAGGAGTATCCTAATAGCCCGGATCTGGCCGGTAAAGAAACTGTTTTTACCATCACTATGCATAGCGTCAGGGAGTCGAAGATTGTGGATGAACTGACCGACGAACATATTGCCAATGCTTCAGGCGGGGAGTTTGCCACGCTGGATGACTATAAAGTATTTGTTAAAGAGCAGTTAAATCAACAGTTGGAGGTCAATCGTGATAGTTTGCTGGCCGACGCAATCATTACCAACAGTGAATTTGAGAAATTACCGGCAGCCTATGTGCAACGCTTTAATGATCTGCTTACCAACAATCTGACCGCCGAAGCTACTAACAACGGGGTGGATTTAAGCACCTTTTTGATGGCCAATGGTATGCTTGGTGCTGAGCAGACCGCAGAGGAATTTATTGCGGAACAGGCCGAGCTGGCAGTTAAGCGCTACCTGACCTATCAAAGTATCGCCGATATTGAGAATCTCAATCCGACCGATAGTGAAATTGATGAAGCACTGGCCGAGATGGCGGAAGAGGTTGGCGTGACGGTAGAGGAATATAAAACGGCAATGAACCTGGATCTGGAGGCATATCGTGAGCAGGTTATGGTGGAAAAGGTTTCGGAATTCCTGGCTGAGAATGCGGTTATTATCGAAGGAGAACCGACCGACGACGAAGCGGTGGTTGAGGAACAGCCCGCCGATGGAGAAGCGGATCCGGCTCAATAAAATTTAGGTGAGGTAACGTGAAGAAAAATACGATTGGGAAGTGGTTGATGTATTTGACTTTCATGATAGGATGTGTAGTGGTAGAGCCAGTATGGGCTACCACTATTTCTGATTTACAACAGCAACAGCAACAGTTGCAGGAACAACAGGAACGGTTGCGGGAGCAGCAGGAGGCAGAGCGTGAGCGTTTGGAGGGTGCCAATCAGCAATTAACCGGATTAGAGGGTGAAGCCGATGGTCTAAATGAAGAGATGGAAGAAATAGATCAAAATCTCGTAATACTGTTAGCCAGCGTTGATATGATCACACAGGAAATAGCTGTCAAGGAAGAGAACATCCGTATCACCACTGAGCACTACGAAGAGGCAGTGGCGATTGAAGAAGCGCAAAACGAGGCGATGAAGATAAGGATTAAGTTTATATATGAGAAGGGTGAAACCTCCTACTTGGAAATTTTCCTCGGTAGTGAAGATTTTTCTGATATACTGAATCGGTTGGAATATACCGAGCAGTTGTATGAATATGACCGGATGATGTTGGAGGAGTACAAGGCAGCAAAGGAAGCAACCTTAGCTCTTAAGGAGCAACTGGAAGAGGAACGTGCAGAGCTTGAAGCTCAGCAACATGAGTTAGAAGAGGAGCAGGTCGAAATGGAGCGCCTTATGGCAGAAAAGCGGGCGCAGTACGATAATTATGAGGTGCAGATTGCCAGGGCCAGACAACAGGCGGCTATTTATCAGGCAAATATTAAGAAGCAGGGTGAACAGATCCGTCGTTTACAACAGGAGCAGGCAACCAAGAAGGCCGAAGAGGTAGCCGCTGTAAAAGCGGCTGAAGAGGCAAAACGGGAGGCATCCTCGTCAAGTACCAGTCCATCGGCCGGTTCTGACAATTCCAGTAACGGTGGCGGTGGGGGAGGTAATTATGCACCACCAAGCAGTTTTAATGGTGGTACTGGTCAAAAGATTGCAGGATATGCCTGCCAGTTTG
>JAITWD010000015.1 GCA_031285465.1 Lachnospiraceae bacterium | reverse complement strand
GAAGCCATTGATGGTAACACTTCCCCCTTCGCGGGAACATAGGTTGGTGATCATCTTAAGCGTGGTAGTTTTTCCCGCCCCGTTGGGGCCCAAAAGCCCCAGGATCATACCCCGCTCCAATTCAAATCCGACCTGCTCCACCACCGTTTTTTTACCATATTTCTTGTGTAGCCCTGTTACTGTGATCATCTTCTCTGCCATAATAATATCCATCCTCTCCAGTACCCGCAAACTTTTAGCCACAGGTACAAATTTGCGTGCGTTCGATTTATTGCTCACACGTCCGAATATGCTAAGGAAACACTGATTAAATCATTATTTCCTTAGACGCTCCGCGGGATGCGCACGGATTTGCCGCGGAAACTGGCACTTTGTGCCGCGCATCCGGCGCGGGAAACGATTTTATCAGCGTTTCCCTAACAAAGCGACACAAACAATATGTGAGCTTTAGCACTTCCCATAATTGTAGATAATGAGCTTACTCAGCGCAATGAACTAACGGTAGAATCGGGTAGACCATCAGTTTACCCCCCTTTTACAGCACAAAAAAGGTGTCGCGTAATCAACCAAAACGACACCTGTCATACTTTTCAACATTGAAAAACCCTCGCGGGCTATTGGCTACTTAATAGTTACCAATACTTTATCTTTATTTAAACGCTGATTTAATCATTGTTTCCTTTGACCACCTGTTTTTGCCGATACCAGACAAAGCATAATATCAAGGGAATAAATCCGGTTATCGAACTAAGAACCAACCAGCCCATCAACATATCCAATAATACTGGCACCAGCAGTTCACGCATTGAATCTAATTGATAAACGACAATGAGGAATGCTATCGCCGATAATCCAAAAAAACAGGTCCACAGTACCGGCATAAATCTTAACACTCTGATATACCTTTGCTGAAAGAAAGCGGTGTTTTTACCCTTGCCACCATTCATATCCTGATGATCAACTATCGCGCTATCCCGACCTGCCTCCAAAGGATAGTGCTCCTCATTATCCGCCACCAAAACATCGGGGTCGGTGTTAAAATCGCCCCTTAGTATCTCATCCACAGTAACATCCAGCACCTCCGCCAAGCGGGGTAAAACCGAAATATTCGGACTACTCTGCCCCCGTTCCCACTTAGAAACCGCCTTGTCGGTAACGTATAGCCTTTCCGCCAGCTCCTTTTGGGTCATCCCTTTGGCTTTCCTGATCTGGCAGATAAAGGCCGCTATTTTTTGTTCGTTCATTTGCGCTCCCAGTATTCGGCGATCATTCCATCGCTCAAAAAATCTTCCTGTTCAATTTTTATCTGGTCACTCTCCGGTAAATATTCGGCCTCTTCCACCGTCCCATTACGATATTCCAGCCGGAGGATATCGCCCTCTACCGAGTAACTGCCTTCATAAGCATCGCTATCGCCATTGGTTATCCCAATATATTTACTAAAGGTCCCATCATCATTAAGCGATAGTACCCCGCCATAGCTTATGCCGGTTCCATAAATGGTCTGCAAGGAATAATCCGCACCATTTCCATCGGTCGCATGGCTTATCTCCCACCTGCCGCTAATGGTGACGGCCGCCGGCGATTCCTTTATCCCGACATCGTCCGGTGGATTGCTTACCGTACAGGCGGACAACGCCAGTGCCATAGAGGCAGCTACAATTAGTGCAACCGGTCTTTTCCGTTTTATTGTCATCTTCTTTCAACCTTTCAATTATGCCACCAAAGGCGACCCAAACAACACCTGAAACATATTTTCAGTTATCGGACAACCGGGCAATTACTGAAGCTCTTCCCCGTCCGCCAGCAAATCATACAATGTCGGATGCAAAGCAAATTCCTCCATCAAAGCGTGCACCTCGGCCAATTTATGCGATTTCTTCCGCACCTTCTGATCACCTCTGACCGCACGGATCAAGATATTTTTGGGGGTGCTGTCAAAGTCAATAAACTCTAACAGCTGGGTCCGGTAACCATAGTGATCCAATAGATTGGCACGGATCGCATCGGTCATCAGGGCAGCGACCCGCTCCTTTACGATACCATACCGGGTCAGGATTTTCAATGAATCGGTCTCCATCTGCCGGTTTAATTCATGCTGGCAACAGGGCACGCAGAAAATGTATTTTGCTTCCCATCTTACCGCATTATAAAGCGCATAATCGGTGGCGACATCACAGGCATGTAACGAGACCACCATGTCAACCCGATCGTGGGGCTTATATTTGCTGATATCACCGACCTCAAAGTGTAAGCGATCATATCCGTACTTCTTCGCGGAATCATTACACCGCTCGATCACATCGGCTTTCAGATCCAACCCGGTAATATTTACCGGTATCTTTTTAATATAGACAAAATAATAATATATCACAAAGGTCAAATAGGATTTCCCGCATCCAAAATCAATAATATTAAGCGGGGCGTTTATTTCCGGGGCGTTTACTTCCAGGAAGTTTACTTCCAGGAAGTAAACTTCCCTGATTACATCATCAATTATCTCCAATAATCGGTTGATCTGTTTAAACTTATCCGCTTTACTTTTTACCACCTGACCGGTCAGGGTAAAGATGCCCATATCGATCAACGGCGGGATCACCGTTCCCTCTTCCAGCAGGTAATTTTTCTTCCGGTCATGTCCGGCTCTGACCTTTACCGGTGCGACCGCTTTCGCCTGCCGCTTAAAAAAAATCTTGCCGCCTTTACTTATCATCAATGAATACTCGGCTTCGCCATCCCACCCATTGACCTGCTGAAAAGAATCGCACATATATTTTATGCATACCTCAAGCACTTCATCGAACGAGCGATTTTCATGAAAGACCTTGTCCGCCGCATAAAGTGTTAGCTGGTATTTATCCTTGAGCGGAATAATTTCGATTTTTTTGATCGCTGCGGCTTTACTGTGGGGCTTGCTAATGATCATCTTTATGAAACTGTCGGAAAACATTCTTGCAAAATATCCGGACAGTTCTTCACTTTGGGAAAATGGTCTATTCATCGGATTATCCTCCTAGTGATCTTTTTCCTTTGGAATTCTTTATTATTTTTAAATATCATTTCTTCTTTTTTAAGCTCCAAGCTAATGTCATGCCCTTAGACTAATCTTTATTAGCATACCATATTTTCAGTAATTACGCCATTTGAGATTTTCCTTTGACATCTAACAGTTAGAGAAATATTGATCATAGCGTTTTTGTAGTCAGATATTTATAACTACGACTCAAAAAGGGGCGTTACCGCTCAGATGACCATCCACCTAACTGTAACGTCCCTTTTTGTATTAGCTCTACCGCATAGTGTTGTCACTGATCCGTAATGCTGTCGCTAATGCATCGGTCGGACCCTTATATTATTTGATAAGCAAAGTGCCATAACAACTCCGTGAATTTTATATTACTATTACTACGAAGATAAGCGCCGGCATAGGCCTCATCAAAATAATGGGTAGAAATACCGTTATAGTATGAAAAATTACCAATCGCTGGTGGCAAGTCGATGGTCACAGAAAAATTGCCATTTATGTCACTGTAGCCATCCTCTTCTATATAGGCAAATTCCGCAGTATTATTAGCATCCCAACCCGGATTGAAATACCTCGCCGTTACTGCCTCATTGGCAACCGGATATATGTCTCCATCTACCGTTGCATAGACGTAACCAGAAATGGTCAGCGGTCCGGTCCAGGTCCGATACCCCACTCCAAGTCCGGGGTAATTCACATATGAAGCTTCGCTGGTACCGGTCAGGACTGTTGCAATCCCCGTTGCACGCATAGATGGCGATGCCATCAAGGTATAGTTTTGGATATCATTGGAATCAAAAACCGGTGCCGTATTATATACCCTGATATAATATTTCCCCGGACTGACCGTCAGCATCCCGCCGGACATATTCTGTTTTGCCATTGCATATACCCCGTTGGCCTCATTGCCGACATTTTTATAGATTTCCACGCCGACCGTATTTTGTGATGTCGTCGTCGCGCCTATCCGTACCTTATCATAACTACCGCCCGATGGCACGGTGAAATAGAACCAGTCACTATCGATTGATGAGTTAATATTTCTGGTCCCCAATTGCACGCCCATGGTGCTAAAGGTAAATGGATAGGCCAAATATGCGCTTTCATCCATTTCCATCCCATCGAACTCACCGACGACGCTCAAAGAATATTTCAGGGTAAAACTTTCCGTAATACTGGCACCCACCCCCGATTGAACGTGGAAATAATAAGTACCGGCCGTCGTGATCGGGTAACCAAGCGCTTCTGAAACGGTCCCTGAACTGCCATTTACATAGGTATAATAATCGGAAACGGCCAGCGGCTGTCCGGTGGCATCCAGCAAATACAAGTCATAATCAAGATTTTGATTATTCGGCAAATCCAATTGAAGCTGCAAATAGGTATTGGCCGGCAGATTGATATTGTATTGTGCCGCACTATTGACGGCAGTAATGAAGCCGGTAACCGAACCTTCGGCGATCGAACGCGTCCGCATCAAGGTATTATTAGTGGTGACATTATTACTAATTGCCGGTATATCGTCCAAATTGCTAACTATCGGCCGGTCTATTTCGGTGATAACTTCCGGTATTTGTTGCTTTAGATCAAGTTCCTCCAGACTATCAATCTGCATTATTTCCAGGTCACCACCCATACTGGTGGCGTCTGGTTCACCAAAAATTTCCGCAAACTGGTTAGTATTTTCCGTATCAATGGTGGCTTCCGCTGCCGATACCGGAATTGCAAAGATGGTCATACTCAATATGGACAGTGATAGTAACATGGATAACCTTCGTTTTCTTTTCATTTTAATTCCTCCTTATTAATGGACAATGGTTAGGCGGCTTTCCCACTTCAAAAGCCATGCTTGTGGTTGCGCTGTTTTGCGTCAGCACAAAACTACGGGGCACATAAACTTTTTTAATTTTTCACTATTCCCCATGCATTTCGCAGATTCTATCTGCAAAACTGCCTAAATGAAAAATTGTTATTCCTCCCTTCTTTTTATTGAATTCAGCATAGCACAAATCCATTTCACATCCGCCACACTTGCATATTTTGCCATTGAGATTGTCATAAATGTTATAATTGTCCAGTTGCGAGACAAGAGTGGGTAAGACACCGTTATAAAATTAACAAGGGCAGAACCTGACCGGTCCTGCCCTTGCGATAATTATTTACACATCTTTTTCCCGTTTACCTAAAAGTCGTAACACTCTCACCTTAACAGCCGCTATTTACTGACCCGGATGGTTATTTCGACCGGACCGGTGACGCGGTTAATGCTAATTGTTTTACGGCTACTGTTTACTGAAATCCCGGATGCATTGAAATTCACCTTACTGATAATGTACCCTCTTTGAATAGCGAAATCAGTTGCGAACGAATCGCCGTATGCTACGTTATAGGTAGTCGACTGATTATCGTAAACACCGTCCTCATAGATAATATTGATGACTACATTGAACTGTTTCTTTTCTAATTCTAAAACAATGTCATAATCGTTTGTAACATTGTCAATTGTGACGGTATTATTTTCCAGATCAATGATGACACCAGCCGGAAGCTGATCAGCGTTTGCCACTTGATAACCTTCAGCAACCTGATAGGTTTGACTGAAATCCTCACCATGGATGCTCCAGTAGGTTTGAGTATCTTCCGGTGTGCTATTATCTAAATACACGGTCGTAAGATCGATCCGGTATTCTTTCTTGTCAAACTCCAGTTCAATCACATGATCCCGTAACACTGGATCAAGCCTAACCGTTTGAGCGATCATATCGACTTCAAAATCCGGTTCAATACGTAGCAGGCTATTCTTTAATTCATATCCCGCTAACAGCTCGAACCCTTCCTGGAAGCTTTTGCCGTTCGGTATCAAATAGGTCGAGGTCTGTTCCGGCAGGGCACCGTCCAGGTAACGGAGGATAAGCGTAACATTATGAACCGCTTCAAATTCTAAGTCGATATAGGTATCCTGAACGATCCGCTCGAAGGCTACCGTACGTGCCTCCTGATCCACTACGATCCCCTGTGGCAACCGATCGAGATTGGCTATCTGATATCCTTCCGCGATCTCATAGGTTTGAGTAAAAGGATCATTGTGATATACCCAGAAGGTTTGACTGGTTTCCGGCAGGTGATCGTCAATATACCTGGTATTTAATTCTACCTGATATTCCCGTCGGACAAAATCCAGTGTGATGGTATAATCCTGATCCACGGTCTCAATGCTGACCAACTTATTAATCGTATCGACGGCATAGTCCGGCAACGAAAACAATTGAACACCACCAAGGGAATATCCGTCCAGCATTTCAAACGGCTCCTCAAAGCGCGCACCCTCCCGTACCTGATAGGACTGTGAGGCCTCGGGAAGAACATCATCTTCATAACGGGTGATAACCGTAACTTGATATTTAACCGCCGGCTCGGAGGAAAGCTGGGTAATAACCACCTTGCCATTTTTCGCTCCGGAGTTAACCCCGGTTTCCATAACCGTATCGGTAAAAGAAAGACCACTATAATGATCGGGCTGACCGGTATGGACACCGCTTTCATCGACGGCATCACAGCCGGGATGTCCCGAGACAAAACCGGAACCACCGCTACTATTATTAATTGCATTAGCGATACCCGAGAAGCCGCCATAATAACCGCCACCGGCACCGGGCGTAGGATAACCACCAGAAACGATATAATCTCTGCCGGCCTGACCGATTCCAAAAGCGTATCCGGAGGTCTGCTTTCCGCCACCGCCAGTTGTATTTCCGTCTCCGGTCTCACCCGACAGACCGCCACCGGCACCGCCGGGAACACTAAACATAACTCCGGCAGCACCCCCGGCAACCATGATCCGCGACCGGAGCGACGCCAAATCATTCCACGCACCCGCCACCAGACGGATATCGCTGGCTCCGCCGCCACCGCCGGCAGAATCATCATCCAGATCCACACCACCCCGGCCGCCACCGTTCCATCCACCAGCCGCCGCTGCCCGCCGCCAGGCGCCCGACGCGTTTGCTCCGCCGCCACCGACATAGACATGCAGCGTCGTCGGTTCAAGCAGTTCCAGTTCACCGCTGGAATAACCGCCCGGACGAGAAATATCGAAAAGCTTACCGTCACCACATGCACCACCGCCTTTGGCACCCCAGGCTTCCATCCGATAGATGCCCGGCTCTAATGTTACCGTCTGGTAATTACCGGTATAGGCAAAAACCTGCGGTGGCATCAATTCATTTTCAACAGTCTCAGGATTATCGATATTTTCCGATGCTGCCCGGGCAACCTGCGGAAAACTCATTATTAAAATTATTATTAAGGTCAGTAAATGCGGTATATATTTTTTGATTTTCATATGTATCCCCTTTCTGGATGGCATTATAATACTGTCGGTTGTTTTATAAAACTACTTTCAATTTTACCTACGTGAAATTTCGCCAGGAGAATGAATATATGATCCATTCTTCTCATCTTTCACATTAACCCATTTTCCTATGTTTTTTAAATCGGGGAATTTATGGCTTAGTTAAAACATAAAAGCAACGGTAGTCATTCGCCCAGCGCTGGTGCGATCGCAAAACAATTAAACTTGTCCTGTCATAAGACAATTTACAACCTTTTGGCACTTCCTCACAACATCTCGTAAAGATTATAAAATTGGTATAAACGGAACGTAATCAATTATTACCATAATTTCCCTTTTTTGTAATTATATCATATATTCTGTTAATTGCAATGTGTTTATTTTAATTTTATTATTTTTTTGACATTGTTTGCTTTTATCAGTCTACTAAAGTCATCTATCATTGCGTACTGAAAAAAAGACCGCAGTGGTTTAGCAGTCTTTTTTTCATGGTCATGCAATGCTATTTTCATCGATCAGGAATCTGCCGGCCTTCATGGTTCATGTGGTAATTTTCTTTATGTACCAACTGAGATACCGGCACAATCTCGTAACCATCTGCTTTTAATCCGGTTAGCATGGCATCCAGCGCCTGTGCGGTGTACTTTGCTCCATTATGACAAAGGATTATCGATCCCGGTCCCAGATGTTTATGATCACACACCGTTCTGATGATGGACTCGACACCGTAGTCCTTCCAGTCAAGACTGTCAACATCCCACTGAATTGACAGATAGCCACACTCCGCCACATTCTTTATGACATGATTGTCATAATCTCCATAAGGCGGACGAAAGAGATACATTTCATACCCAGTCAGTTCCTTGACCTTATCATGGACCTTCAGCAACTCATCACGGATTTGTTGATCGGATAGCTGTGACATGTTTTTGTGGTTTTCGCTGTGGTTGGCAAGGTCATGACCGGCTGCAAATATTGCTTTAACATCGTCAGGGTAGGCCTCTACCTACCTGACTACACATACTAACCGATTCGACTTTCGCCGATCGCTCAGCGCCTTTGATGGTCTTTTCCGGTTCTAAGGAAACACTGATTAAAGCAGTATTTCCTTAGACGCTCCGCGGGATGCGCACGGATTTGCCACGGAAACTGGCACTTTGTGCCGCAAATCCGGCGCGGGAAACGCTTAATCAGCGTTCCCTATCTCCCGACAAAGGTTGAATATCCGCCTGCCCTTGGCGGCATCAGCCAGGGCTACGATCGGACGTAAGGGGCGCAAAAAGTCAAAATATAGGTCGATCCGATTATTAAAGACAATGATCTGTTCGATGTGGGCAGTCATTAAAGGCACAGCTAAATCACTGACCTGCGCGGTCAAAATCTGTAATGTTTCTTCCATTTTAGCTTTGGTTTCATCCAGAACGATTTTAACCTTATGCTGCTGTCCCTCCCGTTCCTCCAGCACCTTCATGCGAGCGGTCAGTTCGCTTAAACGCTTGGTGTAGTCCTCCTTTTCCCGTACCCCGTCT
>JAITWD010000222.1 GCA_031285465.1 Lachnospiraceae bacterium | reverse complement strand
CTCTTCATTATTGAAGGGAGTAAGCTTTTTATGGAAGCGCCGGTGGAGATGATCGCTGAAGTTTATTTGACCGAAGGTTTTGCGGACAAATATGGCAATGGTGAAGTTACAAATCAATTGGCGCGGTTGACTGGTAAAGTCATCGAACTGGTCAGTGAAGAGGTTTTTCGTAAGATGTCAGCTACGTTGACGCCCCAGGGGATACTGTGTGTGCTAAAGCGAAAGGAGCCCGATCTTTCGCAGCTACTAAAGCGGGGGAATGGTCAGAACCGATCGGCACCTTTTTGGCTGGTGCTGGAGGATATTCAGGATCCGGGTAATCTGGGGACTATAATGCGAACGGCGGAAGGTGCCGGTGTGGACGGGATCATTATGAGCCGGGGGTGTGTGGATATTTACAATCCGAAGACCATTCGGTCGACGATGGGGTCGATTTTTCGGGTACCCTTTGTGTATGTTGATCATCTGGAGACGACCATTAATTTACTTAAAGAATCAGGAGTCAGAGTTTTTGCGGCGGGATTATCCGGGGCGATGCCGATTCAATATGATGCCGGTGAATATGTCGGTGGGACGGCTTTTTTGATCGGTAATGAAGGAAAAGGGTTAACGGCGGAAACGGCGGGTTGTGCCGATGTAAATGTCAGAATTCCGATGGAAGGACAGGTAGAGTCATTGAATGCGGCGGCGGCAACAGCTATTTTGCTTTATGAGGTGTATCGGCAGCGACGGAGCAGAGGATCTTTTGCTGAACTTTAGTGATTTAAGCGGCGGATGGTAATCGGTAAAGAGCGGTTTTGATAATGGATTGCTTAATAATAGCAAAATTGTGTTATGATTTCATATGGGTTAGATGAGCTTTGGGAGGAAATGAGTTGAAGATTGGATTTATTGGATTGGGGAATATGGGTGGTGCAATGATTGGCGGTATGCTGGCGAAGGGTATCGCGGACAAGGATATGATCATGGGGGCGGACAGTTACGCGCCTGCGCTCGAAAAGGCGATATCGCTTCATGGTATCCGGACGGCAACCGATAACCGTGAAGTTGCCGCTTTTGGTGATATTCTGATTTTGGCGGTCAAGCCTCAGATGATGGCGGAAGTAATCACCGCGATCCGTGATGATGTGCCGGAGGAGACGGTGGTTATCAGTATAGCTGCCGGTAAAACCCTCGATTGGCTGAACAATAAATTTGGACGGGCGGTCAAGTTGGTGCGGGTGATGCCCAATACACCGGCACTGGTGGGTGAGGGTATTAGCGGTGTCTGCCGTAACCGGCTGGTTTCCGATGAGGATATGAAGCGGTGTATCGTTCTATTGGAGAGCTTTGGACAGGCGGAAGAGGTACCGGAGCATTTGATGGATGCGGTGGTCGGTGTGGGTGGCAGTGCACCGGGTTATGTGTTCATGTTTATTGAAGCGATCGCTGATGGAGGTGTGGCAGCGGGGATGCCACGGAGTCAGGCCTTGCGGTTTGCGGCGCAGTCGGTGTTGGGCAGTGCCAGGATGGTACTGGAGACCGGCAAGCACCCGGCAGAGTTAAAGGATATGGTGTGTTCGCCTGGAGGAACCACCATCGAGGCGGTGAGCGTATTGGAGGAAAAGGGACTACGGGGAGCGGTTATGGCGGCGGTAGCTGCATGTGTTGCCAAATCGAAAAGTTTGTAATAATTTCGTCAAATAGTTAACATAATTTTTAACACAAAAGAATCCGGTGGGCAACCGGATTCTTTTGTGCTGTAATGAGACAAAATGGCAAAAACACTAGCTTTTTCCAAAATAAACTTAAATTTTCGAAGATAAAAGTTGACTTTTCAATGAATATTTGGTATATTATTTTTACTCAACTGTAATATTTCTGTAACAAATGCGTATTATGTATTATCAACCATTTATCTTTATCATCTCAGGGTCATAATTTTATAAGCCGATTTTTCAAATTCAAATCAGACCTATTAAAAGGTAACTAATACCGACACTTTGAAAAATCACAATAAAATTATGAAAGGGGAAGGATGATGTAAATGGAATTAATTGGAGGAAATCATGTTAAAAAATAAATTGACCGCTATCATGCTCATACTGATCGTTGGTCTAAGTTGTCCACTAACGGTTAAGATAACCGCGCAGGCGGCGGATGATACCTTAGTTAATGCCGGCATTGCTTCACTGCTGGGTTCAGGAACCTTTGAAAGTGCCGATGTGGTTGTGGAAGCCCCGGAAGAGATTCTTAATATCGATCAAAAGATCGAGCAGGAGCAGGAACGGATTGGAAGTGAATTAGCGATGGCCAATGTCCAACAGGCATTAAATGTTCGGGCAGAAGCCGATGAAGATTCCGAGAAGGTCGGTGTACTTTACAAAGATTGTGGTGGTGTTATCTTAGAACGCCAAGAGGGATGGATTAAGATCCAGTCGGGCGATGTTGTTGGTTGGGCTAATGAAGAGTACTTATTGACCGGAGAAGATGCGCAGGCGATGGCCGATGAGGTGGGCAACTGGGTCGCCACTATTGAGACCGATGCCGTGCGGGTTCGCAAGGAACCAGGCATGGATGCCGAAGTTTTGGGTTATATTGCTAATATTGATGGAATTGATATTATTGAAGTGATGAACGATGACTGGATAAGTGTCGTATATGAAAATGAAACTGGATATGTCGCAACCGACTTTATTGATGTTAAGTATCATATAGATGAAGGCGAGACCATGAAGGTTATTGCCGCTCGTGAGGCAGAAGAGGCTGAGCGTAAGCGTCAGGCGAACCGTGGTCGGGTAGATGCATCGGCCGATGAGACCAGATTGTTGGCAGCCCTGATCTATTGTGAAGCAGGTAACCAGTCCTACGAAGGTATGGTAGGTGTCGGTGCGGTGGTTATGAACCGGGTCAGAAGCGGAGCGTATCCCAACTCTATTCATAGTGTTATCTATGCTTCAGGACAGTTTACGCCGGCACTTAGTGGCAAGGTAGCCAGGATATATGAGGGCAGTGTGCCCGATGCGTGTATGCAGGCCGCCGCCGCCGCTTTAGCGGGAGAAACGACCGTTGGCGGAGCAACCCATTTCCGTCGCGCGGGTCAGCGTGAAGGTTATATTCTTGGGGATCATGTATTTTGGTGATCGGATAAAATATCGTGTTTTTGAAATTTTGCAGTGTGCATAATGCAGTTGTTAAAGAAGCTTTGAAGAACGAGATTGCCGTTTTGTGCGGCAATCTCGTTCTTAATTTAAGTAGCAGATACGAATCAAGATGAAATAATGAGGTGTAACTCTATAAAAGTGGCTTCTTCGCGCTGGATGATCTGCCAGTTTTAGATGAGGACAAGACCACTTTAGCTCAAATTACGATGTGCTTTGAGGCGGCTAAAGATGAGCATTGGGCGCTGAAATTTGACTAAGAGGACTAATTTTGGTTACATCAAGAAGCACCTGACGTAAATAATCAACTAATTCCAGCGGTTGATCGACAAACCGTTCTATTGCTTTTTGAGAATTTCCCACAAAAATCAAATCCTCCAGTTCGCCATCATATAGACTGCTTTTTTTATAGTTTAAAAACCGCGTACTAAGTTCGGTTGAAGATAGGGGTAGTTTCACCAAGTGGCAAATGCCGAACAGCTCCATTTCGCCTCTAATAATTACATAATTGGAGCTTTTCTGTATCCAATCAGCGGTAAGAGCGAAACCAACTTCTTCTTCAAATTCTCTCATTAGGGTGGTGGCTGTATTTAAGCGATTATTTACAAAATCTTCTTTAGAAATCCCACCACCGATGCATTGGATAATGTTGGGAAACGAGGTGTTTTTGCTCATCTTACCGAGGGCAAACAGGTCATCACTTGTGAGTATAAGTCCGCCGACGGCGATCATCTTACATAGAACTTCACAGTCCTCCCGGTGGTTCAGCATATAAGAATAGTGTGCGTAATTGCTTTTGGCAAGTTCTATGCATATTTCAGTGGAACTAAGATTAAAGGTATTAACGCTAAAAACCAGACCATTAAATAACGATGGATAGCTGACTATATTTTTATTCCAATAGTGCCTGATTTTAGTTGATTGCTGATCGGGAATGGTAACGCTAAGATTGGTAAGTGATATGTTGATGTCTAAAAAGTTCTTATAAACCTTGCAGTCTTTGTGCATATAATGTCCCTTTCTATTGCAGCAATAATTATACTCTAAGTTAATACATTCTTACAAAAGATATCTCTCTCCCATACCACTAAATAATATCGCTACAGAAGTGGGTAACTGACTTCTGTAGCGATAATGTGAACCATTCATCCTGGCTAGAAGTGATGCCAAAATCCTTTGTATTTTAATAGGGCGTTACCATGGCAAATACTGATTTATTCAGTGTTTCCTATGTAGTGATGACCACTTACAGATTGGCTTTTGCCAATGCTTTTTTTATTTTATCCATCGGGATATTTGCACCGGTAATATGTCCCGCCCAATAAACTGCGCCCGCCACCGGAGCGGCATCAAGGCTAAAAAAGTCCACAGTCCGGTCGCTAAGCCGCTCGCGAACCTGCGCTTCGATCATCTGTGGGAGGAGTTTGATCGACTCCTTTATAAAAACCGATCCGGCGAAGGTGACATGGACGGTCGAACCGACAGAAAAATCCAATGTATTGGCAAGATGTACGATGCCACCCGTGTAATGTGCCGCCGATCGTCTTAAAATATCAAGTGCCATGTTATCACCGGCGCCGGCGGCAACGAAGACCAATCGATTCAGATCACCGACCGAGATCGATTCATCATCCAGCTTCGCAATTACTGTTTCAGTATATTCCGACCCGTTGGTAATCCCCAGCAGTTCAAAGATCATGTCGGTCATGACGGTAGGTGGTTCGTCCTTAAACAACTCGCCATAAACCGCCCCCAAAAGTTGTACACCAAACCAGCCGCCTCCGCCACAGTCATTGGAAACTTCGCCGATCCCGCCCACCTGCGCCATCCTGTTGCTATGATCAATGGCGGCCAAAACCGAACCGGTGCCGTTGATCGCGCAGATGCCGATGCCGTCAGGACAACCGGCCGCCACACCCAGATAGGCATCATTACAAAGGGTAAATTTGGTCAGACCGATCCGCCGTAATATGTCGGAAATGATCTGGTGCTGGCGGGTGGTATCTACGCCGGCGATGCCAAATACTCCATAGACGACATCACTGATGTCGGCACCGGACTGTGCCACCGATCCTAAAATAAACTCCGATAATTCGGTTTCCAGTTGCGCAAACGATCCTTCGAGACTCTCGTGGTTGAGTGGTCCGTGAAAATAAATGCCACGACAATTTCCCTGCATATCAAATAAACATAGATGGCTTTTGGTTCCGCCACCATCAATACCCATAATCAATTTATCCATAATAATCTCCAATGCATTTCGCAAGTTCTACTTGCGAAACTGCTCAAATCAAAAGTGAAAAATCTTTGATTGCTCAAACTAAACTCAATTCCTTTACCTTAACTGAAAAATCGGGGCAAATAATCCTTGTTAGCCAGAAGCATTTCATCCAGCATCGGCTTTGCCTTTTCGTAATCGCCGATGAGGGGGTGGACCATAAGGGCGGCGAGCGCAGCGGCACGGTCACCGGTAATAGCAGCCTTGACGGTGAGCTTTTCGTATGCCTTGACCGAACGCATCAGTCCGATCACATAATCATTGTAAACCTTAACCGGTAAGGGGGTGGCTCCGCGTTGATCCATCCGGCACTTGACCTCGATAACATCATCGGCATCCATAAAAGGTATCGCACCGTTATTTTTGGCAGCGACAACGTGAATATCGCCTTTATTGTTGGTGATGGCATCGGCGACCGAAACAGCGGCGGTGGAATAGAGCGATCCGCCACGCTTTTCCAATTCTTCCGGTTTGGTATAAAGACTGGGGTTGGAATACTTTTCCAGTAAAGTTTTTTCTAAATCCAGACAAACCTCGCCGCGGGTTTTTTCGGCGTTCAGACATTTCTTGATCTGCTCTTCTCGTGCGTAGAAATAACTCAAGTAGGAAGAGGGAATATAGGGAATGGCCTGTAAAAGAGCCGGATCATATTCGATTTCGGGAACATTTTTCATTGAGGCGCCCGATTTACCCGATAAAGCGGCGACCAGATTTTCGGTTTCACCATGACGGATGACCGAGGTTATCCAGCTTAGATGATTCAAACCGACATATTCATAGTCAAAGTCATTGCTTTCAAGCGTATCGGCAACATCCTTTACCATGTTAATGGCACAGTTGCACAATCCGATCATATTGGTCTTGGTGTGATCAAGTACCGCCTGGGCAATTATGCCG
>JAITWD010000081.1 GCA_031285465.1 Lachnospiraceae bacterium | reverse complement strand
AGATTTCCGGATTATCGGCGGGGGCATAGCCGGTAAACCAGGCATGGCTTTCGCCCTTGATGTCGCCAAACTCGGCCGAACCGGTCTTGCCTGCCGCCGTATACGCAGCGTCACGCAAGCGCGAGGCGGTCCCTTCTTCGACCACACTCTCCATCAATTGTTGCAAAACGGCCGCCTCTTCCGTGCTCATCAGCGTTCCGAAACGGGTCGGCTCGATGGTCCGGACGATATTGCCGGCATCACTTTTAACCGCATCGATCAGTTGCGGCTCCATTAACACACCGTCATTGGCGATCGCACTGGTGATCATATTCAAATGCATCGGGGTGATCAAAGTGGTCCCCTGTCCGATGGTTATCTGCATCAGCAGCTCTTCATCAATATCCTCGTTCACATCCACCCGACTTTTATTGTAGTCAAAGGGTAACGGCAATTCCTTGCCAAATAAAAGTTCATCCAGCACCGCCGCGAATTCCTCCCGATCCAATCCCAAACCGATATTGGCAAAGGAGCTGTTGCATGACTCGGCAAAGGAAGCGGTGAAATCGACCGTCCCATGCGCCGCGCCGTGATAACAGTTGATCCGGTGTTCACCATTATCAAAAAAACCCCCGCATTGATACCGATAGGACGACAGGTCGGTGCCATTTTCCCTGATGTAACCCAGCGAGGTGATCATTTTAAAGGTCGATCCGGGCGGATAGAGCCCCTGCACCGCCCGATTAAGCAAAATAGTGCTGTCATCATCATTGATGATCTCATCCCAGATGGACGGTATTTGTGCCGGATCATAGTCGGGCTTGGATACCATCGCTAAAATCCGACCGGTGGACGGTTCAGTCACGATCACCGCCCCTTTATAGACCCCCAGTGCCTTTGATGCCACCTCCTGTAGATCGACCTGCAAGGTGGTATAGATGCCGTCGCCCTGATCCTTGCGACCGGCCGCCGCATTATCCGCCCGCTGACCGATGGGAAGACTTGATTGAAGCAAATAATAATTAGCCTGCAATTCAATGCCCGTGTTGCCGTAAACCGCATACCCCACCGCATGGGAAAACAGATTACCATACGGATAAATCCGCGTTTCGGTTCCATCACCTGCTACCTGCGTCTCCGCCAACACCTCACCGCCACCGGCATAAATACTTCCGCGGATATTCTGTGCCATTAAAATCTTCTGGATACCATTAAAATCATTATTAACCATCTCCTGCTTATGGGCAAAGGAATAGAAACCGATATAACAGGCCATCCCCAAAAACGCCAACACAAAAACCCAGGTTATGGTGATGATCTGCCGTTTGCTCTTCTTCCGGAGGTTATTTAAATGCTCCTCTTCGTTATATTGCTCTTCGCTATACTGCTCTTCGTTATAGCGCTCATTACCATTATTCCTATTGATTCTTCTTTTCATCGTCACCTGCTTGTTTTGGTTGCTAAGATGATCCCCTTGACCGGCTGCATGGTGACCAGCCGCATGATCATCTTCCCTACGATTCCCCGTCATATGAATATCCACCATATGATCATCACCCGCGTAAACGATAGTGGCTTCGGTTTCTGCCAACATCCCCTCATCGCCAATTTCTATCCTGTCTATATCAAATTCTTCATCGTTCAATAAATAGTATTCTGATTCCTCTTCACCAAAAGAGCTGTCACTGTTCCTGTAATTGGTAAAAATATCCTCAAAAACAATATCTTCACCGTTTTCTCCGTTTTCATTATTATTGCCCAAGTTCCGCTGGTTTTTCTGCATATTGATCATCCGCACCTTTGTATTTATTGCATCGTTTTGCCGTTCGTATTTTTTTCATTTCGCTTCATTTCGAAGCTTTTTATTTGGTATCTTTTTATATTCCAAACTTTTTCATCAGTGAACCCAGATTATTCGATGTCTTCATAGTTACGGGAGGATTTTCTTATCCGTTTGCGCTTCTTGCCTTCATCCAACCTAACCATATAAAGCCCTTCGATTATCGCAAACATCAACAGGGTGGTAAGCACCGAGCTCCCGCCGTAACTGATCAGCGGTAAGGTAACTCCGGTCAGGGGGATAAATTTGGTCCCGCCGCCGACGGTCAGGAATACCTGAAAAATGTAGGTAATGCCCAGCCCAAAGGCGACCAACTGATAAAAGCGATCTCTAATGCGCATGGCAATATTCATAAACATGATAAAACAACTGATACACACCAGCAACAGCCCAAAGGCAAAAATCAACCCCAGCTCTTCCGCGATCGCCGAAAACACGAAGTCATCCTCGACGTAGGGTATCGCCGTCGGATTCCCCTTGAATAAACCCAGACCAAACCATCCGCCATTTGATATGGAAAAAAGCGACTGGCTGATCTGGTAACCCTCATCTTCGATCACACTCCACGGATCGCGCCACGCCTGCACCCTCACCTGAATATGGCTGAAAATATTATAAGCAAGAACCGCCGCCCCGGTCCCACCGATCCCACCCGCTAATAGATAGAGCCCATTGCCGGTGGCAAGATAAACCATAAGGATATAAACAATGAAAAAAATCAGGGCACTACCCAGATCACGCGCCACCACCAGGAGCACCACGAGAACTGCCGCCGCCACCATCGTGCTAAATATTTGAAACAAATCGGTTGAACGACCCAAGGCTCCGGCGATAAAAAAGACAAAGATGATCTTGACAAATTCCGATGGCTGAAAGCTTATCCCATAAATCGAAAAGGACAATAGACTGCCGTTGGTTTCCTGCCCAATGATCAGAACCACCGCCAGCGCTACTAAGCCTGCCAGCGCATACAGCCAGGTCAGATTACGTAATAACCGCAGCTTGCGCACCAAAAAGGGCACGATCAGCGCCACCACCAATGAAGCCACCACGATCATAAACTGCCGCATGGCTTTATCGTAAGACAGCCGGGCGAGGATCACAAAACCGACACTTAACAAGAGACACATATTATTGATCACCAGACGATTGGCACGGGGATAGATCATCCTAAACAAGCCCAACGCCGCATACAGAGCGATCAACTGGAAAATATATAAAAAGATATAGCGGATTTCGTCGGTTTCAAAGCAAATACAGACAAAACAGCTAAAGTGGATCAAAAATATCATCAGATACTGGCGAAAATAAATTCCCTTGCGCCGCTCTTCCTCTTTAAAACGAAATACCGCAAAGCATTCATAGGTATAAAGGGCCATACAGACCGCAATAAAATATCTCGCCACTTCCGTAACATATACCCGTAAAAAATCCATGTCATTCAACCCCTCTTTTAAAATGTCCGGTGGTATATTCCTTAATTGGCGGTCCATCCGCGCCCTCCATCAGGCCGGCAAATAAACCGATGATCCGGTCGGTCTCCGCCGCCGTCTCGGTGGTGAAATCCAGGCGAACTGCCTTGGCATTCCCCAGCGCCGCCCGCCGACAGCCATCGTGCCAGGACAACGGCACCGAATTATAGACCACGTTGTAACAATGCCGACAGTTATGATAAACCGGAAAATGCTTATCATACCGGTCGGTCAGCCAGGTAAAGCCGCCCGAACGGTCCTTTGGTATATTAGTTGTATGGTTCTTGTCCTTCGATGACTGCCCGGCACTTATGCAAGGCGCATCCCCGGCATTTTTCCGGATACAATTGGCGGTGATCATCAGAGGAATACGGCCATAAACCCGGATGCTGCCACAATTGTCCGACCGTAATAACCCCTTTAACTCTGCTTCATTAAGTTCCGGTGAGAGATAATGTTCATCGGCATGGTTCTGCCAAAACTCACCGGCACGATCATTAAAAATATATAATGCCTCATCGGTCACCACTTGACCGTTATAGTCAATCTCCTTCAGCCATCGCCAGCTTTCCAGATTGGATACCATCACCCCATCACACTGCCGGTCACTAAGGATCGCACGATAGTGCTCCAGGTATGCCTCATCCCGTTGCCGGAAAATCCGCGGCAAAACCGCAAACCATTCCTGCCCCGCCACCTTTGCGGGCACTTCCTTCCCATTGCCCCATAGATCAATATCAATATAGATCCGCGTAGCCTGCGGTGTTCCCACAGCGGAACTCCATTGCTCCGGCTGCGTCACAAGCACATGAAGCGCCGGCCTTGATGCTCGGCCGGTTATACTGCCAGGAGCAATCTCGCTTTTAGCCCTTGTATTTTCCGGTAGTGCAGGACGGAAAAAAGGTGCCAGCAAGGCCTCTTCCAGCCGGTCGATCGCCTGTCGCCGCAACTCATTTAGATCCTTAATATTCATAAATGCATCATCGGCAAGCTTTACCTTAAGGTCATTCCAGACAAACAGAGGATTGCCACTCTTTTTAAACTGCTTACCGACCGTTTCGATGGATAGCGGTGACCGAACGGCGGTCTGGACCACCGCTCCGGTGGCACTAACGCTAACCCCTTTGCCGGTAATGGTGAGCGTCGCGACCTCTCCCGGTCGGAGGATGCCTTCACCATTTATTTCAATCGATTGGGGAGTGGCGATAAACTGTTGATGTATCGATGCGAGCACCGACTCATCTACCGCCGTGTAGGCGGGATTATCGCGGGTGATCATCTTGGCATCATTATGACGATCATAGTAACCGGTTCCGGTTCCGCTGCGGATATACAATGATTGTAATCGTTGTATATCGCCTGGTTCCACCTGATAGCCGGTTTTACCTTTTTCATAACGATCGATATATTTCCGGTAAACTTCCGTTACACCCGCCGCATATTCCGGTCGCTTCATCCGCCCCTCTATTTTGAAGGAGGCAATTCCGGCTTCGATCAGTTCCGGTAACCGCTCGATCGTACACATATCCTTTAAACTCAAAAGATACTGAGCCTTAGAATG
>JAITWD010000282.1 GCA_031285465.1 Lachnospiraceae bacterium | reverse complement strand
CCGCCGGTTGTTGAATGCCTTGGCCGATGCTGCGCGCCATAACTGCTCCCAGTAAAAGACCGATACTTTCTATCCCCGCATTATAAAACAGGGCGACCGTCAGGGTGATGAGGGCAATGGCAGCATCGGAAAGGTTGACCAGATATTTGCGGTTATATCGGTCGGCCCATACACCGGCAAAGGGGGAGATAGCCACCATCGGTAGCATGGCAGCGCCGGTAAAGAGCGCGATCAATGTACCCGATTGCTCGGAAAGGGTTATATGCCAGGTGATCGCATGGGAGACCAGCATAGAACCAAACATTGAAAGAAATTGACCGGCAATAAAAAAGCTGGCGTTGCGTTTCCAGTGGCGGGTATTTTTATTTGTGGGCATAATATTCGACTCCTTAATCGATAAAAACCGGTGACTTTTGCTACCTCATGGTTTACCAATACGTAATATTTAAAAATCCGATTTAATAAATTCCATATCGCTTAAAAATCAAATTGAATAAATTCCGTTTATGTCCAAAAGGTGGTGTCCTAAAATAGAGCATTTGTTTACGTCGACGATTATAGCAACGTAATTATTGGGGCTGGGACCAAATAGTAAAATATGGTGGTAGGAACCGGTGGAGTTGGCATAAACCGATTCAATAAGCTGCTTCTCAAAGGCTTGATCGGAGAGGATACCAAGGGGAAGAAGCTCGGCGGCATAGGCCCAAATATCGGTGGTTACTTTTACAGTTTCGGTAATATCGGTCATTTCACCGATGAAGGTGTCAAGAAATTGACTTTCGGTTAGCTGGTTGATCATTTTATCTCCTGGGTTTTTAAATTTTGATACGGGTATTAAATAATGCGAGCCATATAATTGGATGGCGTAACAAAAAAAGCATGGAAAAAATAAGAATCTGTTCCATTGTATCAAATTTATTTAAGGGTAGCAATGGACAATTCATTTTTATTTAATGGTTTTTATTTAAGGGTAGTAATGGAGGAATTAATTCCCAGGGTACGATTTTAGGGGGCAGTTTTAGGGGGCGCTGCTGATATCGAAAAAATAAACCGGGTGATCCCGTTGGCACTCTCGACACGGATATTTTCATCCAGTCCGCGGATGATCTCATGGGCAATGGAAAGTCCCAGTCCGTTGCCGCCCTCGGAGTGTGCCTTATCAATTTTATAAAAGCGCTCAAAGATAAAGGGCAGGTCGTCGGGCGGAATGGTTACGCCACTATTGATAACACTGACCATTACCTGTCGGTCGGTGGCTTGTGCTGATAGGGTGATGGTGCCACCCTGAGGGGTGTGTTTGACAGCATTGTCCAGTAAAATAACCAGAACCTGCTCAATCCGGTCGGGATTGCTGTATACCGGTAGGGTCGCACGGGGGCAATCGGAGAGCAAGAAGGTCACGCCATCGTCTTCGGCGGCATATCCGTAGGTGTCTGCGACATTTTGCAGGATTTCTTGCAGATCAAAGCAAACTTTCTGCATTGCGGCGGTACCGGCCTGGAGGCGGGAAAGCTCCAGCAGATCGTCGACCAGTCGTGATAAACGAAGCGATTCGCGGACGATATTATGGTAAAAAAGGTTCTTCTTGTCCTCCGACTTAGCCATTCCATCTTGCAGGGTTTCGCCCATTGCACGGATGGAGGCGATGGGGGTACGTAGCTCGTGGGAAACATTGGCAACATAATCGCGGCGGGTCTGTTCCAACCGTGCCGATGCGGTGGCAAAATGATTCATTGCCTGTCCCAATTCGCCGATCTCCCCCTTTTGGTCACTATCGGCACGGACGGTGAAGTCGCCGGTTGCCATTGCGCGGGCGACGGTACTCATTTGTCGGATGGGGATGACCAGACGCCGGGTGGCAAGGAAGGCGGGGATCAGCATCAGTAAAAATGCCACCGCCGTGCTGATGAGCAGGGTCAGATTCAGCCCGCTTTGACTGCTGTCCAGCTCCTGCATGGTCTGGGTAAAAAAAACGGCGCCGGATATTACCGTGTCATCGGACGTTCCAGCGGCGTAGACCGGAACACCAACCACCAGATAGGTATCACCGGCAGCGGAGGTTTTGATCTCGGTAACCGATTGCCCGGCAAGGACGGTGTCCAGATCGCCACCGATTATCGTTAACGTGTCGGCATCACTGAGGATAAACCGATCGGGGAGATCATCATTCGGATAGAAGCCATCGTGCTGTATGGGGGTGTCCATCAGGGACTGCCCGTTACGGTCAAAGATGTGCAGATCGGCACCAAAAGGTTTGTTCTCCCGAGCGGGAAAGGGCCAGCCGGCGGTGGGACCGTCCTGTGTGTTGGCGGTCATTTCGGCAACGGTATGGGCGATGGGTAATAATTCCTTCGCCCGCATATCGGCATGGATCAGACGGGCAACCAGAAGGTAAATAGCAAAGGTCAACCCACCGGACAGTAGCACCGCCGACAATAATAGTAGAACTATCTGACGGAATAGGACACTTTTTTTCATACTCATTCGGTCACCTCGAATTTATAGCCGACACCATAGATACTGCGGATCGACCAACGGTCATGGTGGGGCAATTTCTGCCGCAGCCGCTTGATCTGGGTATCGACCACGCGGGTATCGCCATAGTAATCATAACCCCAGACGTCGGCTAGGAGCTGTTCACGGTTGAAGACCCGACCGGGGGTCGCACAAAGCTTATATAGCAGTTCGACCTCTTTGGGGGTACAGGGAAGGATCTGTTCATCGACCTTTACTTCGTAATTGGTCAGATTGATCAGTAGCCCGGGGAAGCGTAGCGGCGGTATGGTTTCGACCGGTGAGTTTTGGGTGCGGCGCAGGATTACCTTGACCCGGGCGATCACCTCGCGGGGGCTGAACGGTTTGACGATATAGTCGTCTGCCCCCAGTTCCAGACCCAGAATGCGGTCGATCTCTTCGCCCTTGGCGGTCAGCATAATGATCGGCACATTGGAGACCTGACGGATTTCCCGGCAGACATCCATGCCATTTTTCTTAGGCATCATCAGATCAAGGATGATAAAATCAGGCGGGTTAGCGGTAAACATCGCCAAAGCCTGTTCGCCATCAAAAGCGGAGCGGCAATTAAATCCCTCCGCTTCAATATATTCGTGTAAGGTCTCATGGATCATCGGTTGGTCATCACAGATCAGGATGGTTATGTTCTCGGCCATTTTTCCTCTCGATACTTTCTTATTTATTTTTATTATCAAAAAAAGTCTTTAGGGAAACGCTGATCAAATCAGTATTTCCTTAGGAAAACCCTGCTTTGATCAGTGTTTCACTGGGTGCTAATAAATTTATTATATCAGTTATATCCTGCTTTACAAGCCGATTAGCGGAACTGACTTAAAAGTGAAACCTTCGCGCCATATTTCTGCCACAATTGACCGATATAATGTGAACATCAGCAACCATAAAGTTATTTAAGAAAACACTGATTTAAAGTAGCGTTTCCTTAATAGTTATCAAGTTAGTATGTAGGAGGTGTATGCGGATGGGAACAAACATAGCTAAAAATACAGTTAAAGAGGTTTTTAATCGTTACGAGAAAAAGTATCTTGTGGATGGCGAAATATGTGAGCGCCTTTGTTACGATTTATCGGCGTATATGCAACCCGATCCCTATAACAAGGATGGTGACACCTATATGATCAGCAATATTTACTATGATACAGTGGATAGCCATCTGATCAGGTCATCGTTGGCAAAACCTTCCTATAAGGAGAAGCTGCGTCTTCGTTCATATGGTACGCCGGCCGCGACCTCCCGGGTTTATGCGGAGATTAAGAAGAAATACTGCGGGATTGTCAATAAGCGGCGCAGTGCCATGCTTTTGGATGAGGCCTATCGGTTTCTGGAGACCGGTCAGACACCGGTGATCCAGCCCTATATGAACCGTCAGGTAATGAGCGAGATCCAATATATGCTTTCCGGCAGAACGGTGTTGCCGATGTTATATCTTGCTTATGAGCGAAAAGCCTTTTTTGGTATTGACGATGAAGAATTGCGGGTATCCTTTGATACGGCGATCACGACCAGACGGGAGGATCTTAGGCTGGAAGCGGGTTGCTATGGTAAGCAGCTTTTGCCGGAGGGACAGTGGCTGATGGAAATAAAGACCGCTGGGGCATTACCGGTCTGGTTGATCAAATTACTGTCCGGTTATCAGGTCTATCCGCACAGTTTTTCCAAGTATGGTACCGAATTCCGGCAGCACATGGCAACATCGACAGCAAACGCGAAGGGCGCGGTAATGGTTCCGAAGGGCAGGACTTGGAATGAGGAATGGACCGTAGTCAATGCATGATTGATAGTAAAAGGAGAAAAAAATATGTTTGAATCAATTTTTGAAACGGTGGCAACCGATGCGAATTTTACCCCTCTTAATATGGTCTTATCGTTGGGGGTGGCAATCTTAATGGGATTGTTAGTCAGTGTGGTATATATGAAGACCCATAAGCATGGGACACCAACCCAGAGCTTTACCTTAACGCTGGTGGTGTTGCCGGCGATAATCACGATCATTATCCTGCTGGTGGGTAATTCGGTGGCGCGGGCATTCAGCCTGGCAGGAGCCTTTTCGATCATCCGTTTCCGCAGTGCACCGGGCGATCCCAAGGATATAACCTATGTTTTATTCACGATGGCGATCGGATTGGCGTGTGGAATGGGCTATTTACCCTATGCGGTGATGGTAGCGCTGATATTGTGTCTGGTGATGGTGGTGTTGTATTTCCTTCGCTTCGGACAGGTTAAGACCGGTCAGCGCCTGCTGAAGATCACCGTGCCGGAGGATCTGGATTATAATGGCGCCTTTGATGAAATATTGCAACAGTACACACGCTCTTATCAGCGGACACAGGTCAAAACCACCAATCTAGGGAGCTTGTATGAGCTACACTATCGCCTGAACACCCGGGATGATATGGATGAGAAGGCGATGATCGATGAGTTGCGGTGCCGCAACGGGAATTTGAATAT
>JAITWD010000160.1 GCA_031285465.1 Lachnospiraceae bacterium | reverse complement strand
AACCTCTTACCGCTTCCGGCACTGGATGGTGGCCGTTTGATCTTTATTTTGATCGAAGCCATCCGCGGGAAGCCGGTACCGCCGGAGAAGGAAGGAATGGTTCATTTGGCAGGGATGATCGCGCTGTTTGTTCTGATGGCGGTGGTACTGTTTAATGATATCGCGAAGTTTTTCAACTAGTAATGCGTTCTGTAATTCCTTGTGCAATAAAAACAGACCGTTTTTTGCACAAGGAATTAAAGAACGTACTACTAGCAGCTTGTGACGCCTTAGGCGGTGTGCTTTCAAGTCTGACAAAAATATAGAGGGATCATGTACAGGTTGCATAAACTTATTAATTATGGACTTATGTGCTTGATTCCTTTTTGCTTAAGGATTATAATCGGATTACTAAGTGCAGGTACTTATTATAAAATTCATTTCCTCTTGCCATTCTTAATTTTATGTCATTTTATATCTTTTAACCGTTCGGATTTTATTTTCTCTCATTTCATCCAATTAGTGTTTTTATTATTCCCAATTGTATGAATTATATAGTTTGAAGCATCTATTGCAAAAACAGTTATATTTATTAGAATATTTAAGCGATTCCGCTATCGGCTACCGTGTTCACGACCGGCAGTGGCTTGTTATTAGCGATAAAATATAGTAAAGGAATTACATTAATAAAATAATATATTGCTTGGGAGGAGGCTGGTTGTGAGGGTTATATCGGGGGTATACTGGAACACTGGGGTGGCAAAGACGGTTAATGAAGATAGTGTGGCACTGGAACAGGTGGTTACAGCAAGAGGGCGGGTGATCATGGCGGTGGTTTGTGATGGCTCATCAGGCACGGCACAAGGGGAGGTTGCCAGTGGATATGCGGCGGAGGAAGCGGTCAAATGGTTCTACATAAAGGGGATTAAGCTGATCGACAGAAAAAGCTGGCGGGGGCGGATCGGTAAAAGTCTAACCGGGTTGTTGATACATATTCGTAGAGAAATGATAAAGTACGGACAGAGAAAGGGGGTGGAGATGGGGGTGGCAGTAACCATAGCATTATTGTGGCGTCGACACTATCAGATTGTGTATATGGGGAAGGGGCACAGCTTCTTATGCAAGAGAAGACTTCGTATGCTGAGCATTCATCATGGTGCTCCAGCGTGGTGGACCAAATGGTGGATCACTGTCCGGCATCAGGGAACAAGGATTATTCGTGGCCGGTTGGCGCGAAACGAAGGATTGTTGTTGTGTACCGATGGATTTTGTGATTCGATCGATCCCGAACGGATGGCGGAGGTATTGTATCCGCGGTCGATTAAAACCGAAGTACAGATTGAAGCACGATTACGGACAATTGCCGAGTATGATATGAAACAAGGAGAAACCGATAATATTTCGGCAGTATATTTAAAGGTAATGTAATTTCGGTATCTAAAATACAGTGCCTAAAATCAAAAAAATAAATTTCAAGGTAATCTTAATTATAGTGAGGACAGATAACCATCAAAACAAAATATGAAAATAAATTATTGCAAAATAAATACGAACTGGGGGAAATTATCGGCCGGGGTGGGACGGGCAATGTATATGAGGCTTACGATCTGCACCTGCGCCAGGTGGTTGCGGTCAAACAGATTGTTGATGGAATGCAGGACGCTATCCGTGAAGAAACTTTATGGAATGAGGTTGCGATGTTGAAACAGTTGAGCCATCCCGCTTTACCACAAATTTATGATTACTTTTGGGAAGAGGATTGTGCCTATATGGTTCTGGAATATATCGGCGGGGTAACACTGGAGCAATATGTCCGGGAAAATGGTCCGCTGGGACAGCGTCAGTCATTGAAGATGATGAAGCAGTTACTATCGGTATTTAGCTATTTACACTCCTTTAGCCCGCCGGTGATCTTTCGGGATTTGAAGCCGACCAATATTATGATAAAAGAAGGGGGAATGGTTAAGCTGA
Source organism: Lachnospiraceae bacterium (assembly GCA_031285465.1). Classification (GTDB taxonomy): domain Bacteria; phylum Bacillota; class Clostridia; order Lachnospirales; family Lachnospiraceae; genus UBA935. The sequence goes on along the minus strand of JAITWD010000160.1, from coordinate 854 downwards.
TCGATTTTGGGACGGCCATCTATCAGGCAACCGATCGGGGCTTGGTAGCCGGAACACCCGGATTTAGCGCTCCGGAATTATTCGTTAAACGGGGAGGGCGACCGGGTCGGATAAACAGCGATATCTATAGCTTAGGAGCAGTTTTTTATTATCTGCTGACCGCCAGGATACCACCGTCGGTGCATGATAACTGGTGGTTAGGTCGCCAGAGATTGTCTATGGGGCGATATGATCGGGCAGTGGATTCCGGTATTAAAAGGATAATCAGGCGTTGTCTGCAAATAAAGCCGGAAAGGCGTTATGCTGGGGTCGGGCAGTTAAAAATGGCCATTAAGAACTACCGGGACCTATCAGGGTATAAGATTATCAGGAAAAGCATCGGTCGTATGTTAAGACGATCAATACCGGTTATTGGGATGATTTTGATGATCAGAGCGGTTATGAATGAGGGATCGTTGGCAGGCGGCATTGCTTCATGGAAATGGCAGGGGGAAGAGGGGCTATCGGACACCATGGCGGGAGGTATGATATTACTTTTGGCGGGTATGTATGGCTGCATTTTGGCAAAGAATAAGAAGGAGCCCCCTCTCAAACGAGAGAAGAGTCTTTTTCTGACCGCTAAGAAGGTGGTTGGATTGTGGGGCGGGGGTGCGCTTATCGTATGTTTACTAACCTTAATGCTATTTTCCCGTAGCGAAGCAGCAGGGGTAGCTTTGCCCGAAACGCAAGTGGCCATTAGTATGTTATCACCCGTCACGTCCATGCCGGATAGTAAAGAGTTGGCCTTTGTCTTAAGAGATTCAGGGGGACACAAGCTATTGGTCAAAAGAGGCAGTGCCTATCGGCCGACCAGG
>JAITWD010000268.1 GCA_031285465.1 Lachnospiraceae bacterium | reverse complement strand
GCGTCGATAATCCATATTTTGAATATAATGCTGACGATCAATTATACTACCGTTTCCAAGATGGCCAACGTCAGATCGATGAAATGAATGGCGAACAGCTTAGCTATGCCAATGTTATTTTCCAATACTGCCACGGCGAAAAGCGTGATGCCAACGGATATCTTGCCTTTGAAGTACATGGTGAAGACGAAGCCCTTATTTTTACCAATGGTAAAGTAATTGAAGGACGCTGGATAAGAAACGGTGGCGACGATACCCCCGCCAAGTTCTACGATAACAGTGGCAACGAGATCATCTTCAATCAGGGTAAAACCTGGATCTGCAATATTTGGAAAGAGTACAGCGAATTTGTAGAGTATGAATAAACGAGATAAGCATTAGGATACTAAATCAATAAAATATAATTCAAATAAAAGCCGGATGGAAACTGTCTGTTTCCTATCCGGCCTTTATTCTATGATTTTTTAAACTAATACCTGTTCAATCTCGTCCAACTCTTCCGCACTAAACGCGATATTATCCAATGCTCCGATATTCTCGATGATCTGTTCCGGCTTACTGGCGCCGATCAGTACCGAGGTTACCTTACCGTCCCGCAGAATCCAGGCAATTGCCATCTGTGTCAGGCTCTGACCTCTCCGCTCGGCAATAGCCGACAGTTTCCGCACCTTATCCATCATAACCGGCTCCAGATCCTTTTCCTGTAGAAAAATACTCTTGCCGCCACCAATGCGTGAATCCTGCGGAACCCCCTGCAGGTATTTGCCGGTTAATAATCCTTGCGCCAACGGGCTAAAGGCAATACAACCTAGTCCATTATCAAAGAGATAATCCTTTAATCCATCCTCTTCGATCCAACGATTAAGCATTGAATAGGACGGCTGATGAATAATAAAGGGGGTCTTAAGGTCGGTCAAAATAGCATATGCCTTTGCCGTATCCTCGCGATTATAATTGGATATTCCCACATAAAGTGCCTTTCCCTGCCGGACGATGGCATCTAATGCCAACATTGATTCTTCCAGCGGAGTCTCCTTATCGGGGCAGTGATGATAAAAAATGTCCACATAATCCAAGCCGAGCCGCATCAAACTATCATCCAGACTGGATATCAAATACTTACGCGAACCGCCGTCACCATAAGGTCCACTCCACATATCATAACCGGCCTTAGACGATATGATCATTTCGTTACGATAAGGTCGCAAATCTGATTTTAGGATCTTTCCCATGTTCTCCTCGGCACTTCCCCGTGTCGGCCCATAATTATTGGCAAGGTCGAAATGGGTTATGCCATTGTCAAAAGCAGTAAACAAGACCTTTTTCATCGTCTCTTCCTGATTGACCGAACCAAAATTATGCCACATCCCCAACGATAATGCCGGTAGCTTTAAGCCACTCTTGCCGCATCGATTATAAATCATCTTTTCATATCTGCTCCCACTTGCCTGATACATATGGATTCTCCTTGTCTTTTTTAAATTTTGGTTTTACCAGAATTTTTTCTTCTTGCTACCTTTACTTTCGGTCTTCTCTGCTTCGACCCCCTTGGCCGCCTGCAGACTATTACCGGTCAGCTCATCAAACCGCTTGATCAGATCTTTGGCTTCTGTCGATAGTCGCTCCGGTGTTTGGATCACCAAGGTTACATAGTGATCTCCCCGCACCTCACGATTACGCAGTGACGGAACCCCTTTTCCTTTTAACCGTACCTTGGTTTCGGTCTGAGTACCCGCTTTCACATCATAAATCACCTTGCCATCGACCGTGTCGATGACCACCTCACCGCCCAATGCCGCTACGGCAAATGATATCGGCACCGTTGAATAGATGTTAAACTCCTGCCGCTGGAAAATAGCATGGCGCCCCACAACCACTTCAACCAACAGATCGCCACGGGGACCGCCATTGGCTCCCGGCTCACCCTTATCCCTGATCCGAACGCTCTGACCGTTGTCAATCCCTCCCGGAATGCTGACTTGGATCTTTTTCCGACCAGCAATATGACCGGTCCCACCGCAATCAAGACATTTTTCTTTGATCACCTTCCCTGTGCCACGACAATCGGGACAGGTTTGAACATTTCTGACCGTTCCAAAGAAGGACTGCTGGGTAAAGACCACCTGACCTTTTCCACCACATTTGCTACAGGTCTCGGGCACAGTTCCGGGCTTTGCGCCACTTCCATGACAGGTCTGACAATCGTCTTTGAGGGTCAGTTCGATTTCCTTTTCCACACCGAAAACCGCCTCCTCAAAGGTAATTCTCACGCTGGTCCGCAAATTGGAACCCTTCATCGGACCGTTACCCGCTTTTCTACGGTTTCCGCCACCAAAGAAGTCACCAAAGATATCACCAAAAATATCGCCGAAATCGGTCCCGCTAAAATCAAAACCACCAAAGCCACCGGCTCCGCCTTCAAAGGCCGAATGACCAAATTGATCATACTGCCGCCGCTTTTCCGGATCACTTAAAATCGCATACGCTTCCGAAGCCTCTTTAAATTTTTTTTCTGCCGCCTCATCACCAGGATTCATATCCGGATGATACTTCTTGGCCAATGCCCGATAAGATTTCTTTATCGCGGCGTCATCGGCATTTTTATCCAATTCCAGAACTTCGTAGTAGTCTCTCTTTTGCTCTGCCACACTGCACTCCTCACATCATAACTTTATTTTATATTTATGACTTCAAAAATCCCATGATTTGTTTCCACCACGTGAATATCACGAGACGGATGAAAGCACCAAACTCCATCAACGTAACCCACTACGCAACTTGAATTTGGCACCTCCATCCAGTCTGGTGAGATACACTTGTCAGACCATAAATTTTATTCATACTTTTTTAAACTTCTCGATAGTCTCCGTCTACAACATCGTCAGCGGGAGCCGCATCATCGGCATCACCCATTCCGCCCATGCCACTCATATCCGGACCAGCTGCACCCTGTGCACCCTGCATATTTTCATACATTTTTGTGAATAATGCCTGTGCACTGTTGGTTAGTTTTTCTTTTGCTGCCTTAAGCTCATCCAGATCGCTATCGGACATATCCTGATCGTTAGTCCGCTCAAGGATTGCCTTAACTGCGGCCATATCCTCCTCTACTCCGGTTTTTTCGTCGGCACTGATCTTATCGCCTACTTCGGTCAGAGCCTTTTCGGTCTGGAAAACAAATGCATCGGCATCGTTTCTGGTATCAATGATCTCTTTCCGTTTCTTATCCTGGGTTTCAAACTCTGCTGCTTCTTTGATAGCTTTATCAATATCAGAATCGGACATATTCGAACCGGCTGTAATGGTGATGTGTTGCTCCTTGCCGGTACCTAAATCCTTAGCTGAAACATTAACGATTCCGTTGGCATCAATATCAAAGGTAACTTCTACCTGCGGAACTCCACGCATTGCCGGAGGGATTCCGTCGAGGCGGAACTGGCCGAGCGATTTATTATCCTTGGCAAATTGGCGCT
>JAITWD010000096.1 GCA_031285465.1 Lachnospiraceae bacterium | reverse complement strand
CGAGGAATAAGAGGGGCGAGGTATTAGAGGGGTTAGGGACTAAAGGGGTAAATTGGAAAGAAAACAAAAACAATAGTCGTAATGTATTGTGATTAAAAACATGAAGAAATGTACGCGCGGTAGCACTATTGGTATAAGGTTGATACATACGCCGTTTGAGCACCGTTTGAGCGCTGGCCACGCGTGAAAATATCATAATTATTTGTTGACAAAGTCGAAAGTGTTCCTTATAATGAGACATAAGCAAAAAATGGTAAATTTTTCTATTTATTCAGTAAATCAACAAAATTTATCATTAAGGAGAATGTTTTATATCGGATAACAGTACAATCTGATCAAATATAGCGATGGCAAATAATTGCCGGAAGAAAAGAAAAAGGAAAATCCATCATGTCAATTTTAAGCTACTTCATCAAAAAAAATAAAAACCACCACCGCTACCCCCCATTGCGGTTCACCCTCGAATCGCACCTTGTCCAATTTAGCTGTGCGGGTTTGGCGGAAAATGAGCCGGAAGCCGCACGGTGTCTTTCGGAATTCCTCCTGGAATTATCCAGAGAAAAAAATGTCTTTCTCCACACCTATCGCCTATCCGGTCTTGATAGTTTAGTGGAGGAAAGCACCATCCTGTCACGTGCTGAGAGCCGGACCGCCCCATTTAATTCGTTCTATCAGCTAACCGAAGCACGGTTAAAAAGTCCCTTTTTTATCACCGTCCCTTTTTGTGAGGCGCAATTATTTTTCTTTGATCGAACGGTGCAATGGGAGGATTTTATTGCAAATGCCCGTGTGATCGATCCGCTTAGCTGGATTAAGAATAAGCAGATGTCGGCATCTTTTTCGGTGATTGACCATGGTGCGGATTTCCGCTTTGAGTCGGATGACGATTGCTTATATACGGTGACCACCTTGTTCAAAAAATTATCAGAATTAGGTTGGCGGATCAATTAAAATAATTTACCAAGGACTAAAGACCAAAGCGGACGGTGGTCTACAGTTTTCGGTTATTTCGGTTATTTTAAAAATCCCATCGACTTTTTAAGCGGTAATATGATACAATTAATAAGTTATAACTATTTAGCACTTTATGTTTGGTTTTAACCGCACATAATCCTCCTTCTGAATAGTGGGGAACAAGAGACAATCGTAAGAAACGAGGCAGGATCATCATATGAGTGAACAAACAATGGATCAAAAATTAACCCGCATCAATGAATTGTATCATCGTTCTAAGACGGTCGGTCTGACCGAAGAAGAAAAAAGTGAGCAGGCACAGCTACGCCAGGAATATGTGGCCAATGTCCGTGCCAATCTCCGCGGGCAATTGGACAACATTGATATAAAGGAAAAGGATGGCTCAATAACCAGCCTTAGCGCGATCGCCCGAAAGAAAAAATCGTAAAAACCAGAAAAACCACAAAAATCACTAAAAATCAATAAACCACAAAAATTCGATAAACAGTAACCATCATCCAATTAAACATTTAGTCGAAGTATAGGTGAACAATATGGATACAATCCCCACCAATAAAAAATCCTTACGGAAAGAATATCTTATCGTACGCGATGCCCTGTCGGCATCAGCACGCAAGGAAAAAAGCCGGGCAATAATCGACCGTCTGACCAGCACTAAAACCTTCCTCGACGCGGAAATAGTTTTGACCTATCTTAATTTCGGCAGTGAGGTGATAACCGATAGTCTGGTGTCCCGTTTATTATCCACCAAAGAGAAGATGGTTTTTTGTCCCCGGATCAATGGCGATCAAATGGACTTTTATCAGATCACTTCGCTTGATCAATTGGTTGAAGGCTATTGGAGTATCAGGGAACCGATGCCTCTTCCCGGCCGCAAATTTGATATGACCACCTGTCTGCGCTATCAATGCATTAATATTATGCCGGGGACGGTGTTTGACCAAAATTGTGGTCGTATCGGATATGGCAGAGGTTATTATGACCGTTTTCTCGTGGCATATGCGCTGGTCCCGACCGTCGCTCTTGCCTTTGATTGCCAGTTTGCGCCAGCGGTCCCGACCGAAGCCACCGATATTTGTCCCGATATGATCATAACCGAATCAGCGATCATCACTAATAATAATTAGAAACTAAAAGGTCTAAACAATAATAAGAAGGAGTCGCTTATCATGAATACCAATAATTTACCCATTCCTGATCTGAATGAAATGGGAGAGAAAGCACAGATTGCCGGCCGGGCAGTGCATCAGCTAACTGCCGCGCAGAAGAATTATGGGCTGGAAAGGGTCGCTGCTGCCCTACACGAGAACAGCGCTGCAATCTTAGCCGCCAATGCATTGGATATTGAAAAAGCCACTGCTGCCGGAATGCATCCAGGTCTGGTTGATCGCCTGCGTCTGACCGGCGACCGGATCGGAGCGATGGCGGATGGACTACGCGTGATCATCCGACTGGACGATCCAATTGGCGAGCAGTTGGATGCTTTTACCCGTCCCAACGGCCTTAAGATTTCCAAGCGGAGGGTTCCGCTTGGGGTCATCGGCATCATCTATGAATCCCGTCCCAATGTAACCGCCGATGCTTTCGGACTCTGCTTTAAAGCCGGCAATGCTGTTATCTTAAAGGGCGGCAGTGATGCCCTCGCCTCCAACA
>JAITWD010000066.1 GCA_031285465.1 Lachnospiraceae bacterium | reverse complement strand
AAATCGAAGAATATGTTGAGGGTTGTAAGTACCAGCCCCTTTCCAATACTAAGATCGTCGTTGTTAAAGAAGAGATTGATGAGTTGATCCGTGAGTTGCGGATGAAAACGCCCGATGAGATAAAGCGTTATCAGAAGATCATTACCAATAAAGAGGCCATTTTAAATGATGCCCGTTTGAAGGCGAAGTCGCTGATCGATGAAGCTACCGTACATACCAATGAACTGATCAATGAGCATGAGATTATGCAACAGGCCTATGCACAGGCTAATGAGGTGGTCGATCTTGCCACCAGGCAGGCGCAGGAGATCCTGGATGCAGCGACGATGGAGGCCAATAATGTGCGGTCGGCGGCGATGCAGTATACCGATGATATTTTGGCGAATTTAGAATCGCTGATCAATCAGACGATGAACAGCACTACGGCGCATTATTCGAGTTTTATCAATCAGCTTAACGGTTATTCGGATGAGATCAGCAATAATCGGATGGAGCTTAACCCGCCCGAGGCGGAGTTGCTCGATGAGGCGGCAATGGCGTCGATACCGGATGAGGATGAGACCCCGCAGGTGGCACTGGATATATTGTAAGGGGATGGGCAACTCTGCAAAAAGTAGGTGGGTTGCGAGCGGTTGGTTATTTTGTATAATATCGAAAATATAGCAGAGTCTTTCACCGGAAGGACTCTGTTTTTTTATGCTCACCGATATATAAAAGGCAAAGAAGGTGTTTGCCTGGGAAAGCAAAAAATGGGTAACCAATAGCACTATGAAGCTGTTATGCTTATCTCAAGACTTACGTAAGGTCGAAAAATCATTATTTAATGAAGGAGAAAAGGCGAATGGATTGCACAAATCATTGTGAAAAAGAAGCTTGTTCCAATACCTATAATCATAATTACTACTATGGCTGTTGCAAAGATAATGGCACAGCCAATGCCATTCCATCGATCGGAGAAAATGGCAACTGGTTTATCGGTGATGTTGATACCGGTATCAGTGCCAAGGGGATCCCTGGCGACGTCGGACCGATGGGTCCGGCAGGTGATCCGGGTGAAGCAGGACCGATGGGTCCGACTGGTCCGCAGGGGCTCCAAGGTCCAAAGGGCGACACCGGCGCGACCGGTTTGCAGGGACCAAAGGGTGACGCGGGCGGTCTGACCGAGGAATCGACCGTTATGCGACCGGATACATGGGTGTCGGGACAGGAATATAAGCTGGGCAATGGATTGTATGGCCGTCGATATACCGGCTCAATAACGGTTGCGAGAAATATCAATCTGACGCTTGATAACCTGGGGGCATCGGCTCGGGTCGTGGCTAGCGGAGGTTGGTGGAATAGCGGTGGTTTTATCGGTGCGTTGGGAGAAATTTGGAACACCGACAATCATTCAGCATTGCTTTTGGCAAACAATAGCACCGGGTATAGTAATGGTGATTTAGTTTTTAATACGGTTTCGGGTAATGCAAGAAACAGCGCTGCCTATGACATTTGGGTAAAATATACTAAATAATCCGTGAATTATGATGACGCACCACCCGACAGCAGGTTACGGTCGGGTGGTGCGGTTTTTGGTGCATTTTTCTCCGACCATAATATTTTAGCCGGTTGGTATGTTTTAGTGAGATCATAATTGACAATCGGAGCGGAATTCCAGATACTATATGAATGGCATGAATTTATTTATAATAGTACTATGGGCGATAAGCGCTTGGCGAATGTATTCAATAAAAGCTTACAAGCTTATTTAGTAGAATGCTCAAAGGAGAAAGATAATGAACTGGGAACCGTGGACCGGGTGTTACAAAATCAGTGACGGATGTACTAATTGCTATTTCTATGGACCGAATGCGAAGCGTCACGATCAAGGTGAGGTAGTTAAGACCGATAAATTTGATTGGCCGGTAAGGACCAATAAAAAGGGTGAATATAATATCAAGGGGGACAAGATCCTCGCCACCTGTTTTGCCACCGACTTCTTTTTGCCGGAAGCCGATGGCTGGCGAGCGGAGGTATGGGCGATGATCAAAGAGCGGCAGGATATTGATTTTCTGATCCTGACCAAGCGGATCGACCGCTTCATGGTTTCGTTGCCAAGGGACTGGGGCGATGGGTATGAAAATGTTAATATTGGGTGTACGGTGGAAAATCAGGAACGCGCCGATTACCGGTTGCCACTATTTTTATCCTATCCGATCAAACGGCGTTTCATCGCCTGTTCACCCCTCTTGGAGCCGATCGATATATCGCCCTATCTGCACGGGGTGCATCATGTTACGGCGGGCGGTGAGACGGGGCGGGCCGCCCGTGAATGTGATTATGATTGGGTGCTTCAGATCCGTGAGCAGTGTGCGAAGGCGGATGTGACCTTTTGGTTTAAGAATACGGGGGCGGTTTTTAAGCGTGATGGGGTAGTGGAGCGGATCAATCCGTTTAAGGAAACGACGGTGGCTAAGGAGTTGGGGATAAACGATTTGCGGGGGAAACGGTTGTTTTAAGTAGGTTTTGACAGGATACTTTGATGAATTACTTTTATAGAGTGTTTTGATAGGACGAGTGCAAGTGGTTGTGCAGTTCATAAATAAAAAGGTGTTTGGAACCGGTCAGCGTTCAGAACACCTTTTTATTTTGTTCTGCAAAGGGGTGCTAGTTATTTTAAATGATATATGGTGACGATTGGCGTGTACGAAAAAATGAAGTATAATTAATAACAATATGCTTATTGATTGGAGAATGTCTTGTATCAAGACAATAGTTATACAAAACAAGTTGATATGGTTTGGGAATTATAACAAAATAATAATATACATCATTATGCATTGACATGGCAATGGTGAAATAGTAAAATTTTACTAAAGGTTTAATGGTTAAATGTTTTGTGAGCACCCAAGTGGTAACCGAACTTAATGTTTTTGGGTTAATGATCTGCATGAAGCTTGCAAGATGAGACGGGAGCATCCCTTTAGCGGAAATTATGCGGATGGGATGATGATATTGAAAGGATTGAAATTTTAAAGAAAGGAGGGTCACCATTAAGGTGAAGCAGATCACGGATTTGAAATAAATATGAAGGCAAAAGGGTGCATAAGTTTTGTCCGCGATAATATAGCAACTAATCGTGTTTATGGAATAAGGACAAGGAGAAAGAGATATGAAGAAAATAGTATCGATATTTTTAATGTTTGTAATGATGGTTACAAATATTACATTTGCTCCGATTAGTGTTGGGGCGGCAGAGGTGTCGGGCAATGGCTATGAGGAAATTAGTATTTCAGAAATAGCAGATGACTCGGTGTCAGCGACGGCGGCGGATGTCATTGACGGTGTGGAAATTTTGCCTGAACAGTCCATCGGTGTTGAGGAGCCTTTGGTATCTGCAGACAGTGTGACAACAAAAGTGGCCTTCAGTGGTCCGATGGTCAGCGTAGGCAATGGTTTTACAGTCGAACTTAGAAATGATAAAACTGTATGGGTCACTGGAGATAATCAGTTTGGTGTATTGGGCGATGGAAGAGATGCTGGCGGATATAGTACAATGCCGGTAAAAGCTACAATAGAAAACGTAGTTTACATATCAGCCGGATACAGTTTTATCCTAGCGGTAGATGAGGATGGCGAGGTTTGGGCTTGGGGTCTAAACTCAACAT
>JAITWD010000034.1 GCA_031285465.1 Lachnospiraceae bacterium | reverse complement strand
GGATTGATCCACGGCTTGGCATAGTCATAGCCGGGCATCGCCTGCGGTCCGTCGATCAGCATAAACTCATCAAAATTCATGCCGGTCGTAATCTTAAAGTTCTCTTCCAGCCGATCACGATCGCCATAGTAATTAATGTCCGAATAGAGCTGGAGGGTCGGCATCACGGTAAAGACTGCCGCCTCACCGCCGTCATCCCCCCACAAGGTGGCAATAACCTGAGGTATCTTCGCCTTGACTGCTTCGGTCAAAGCAACCTCGACCGCCCTTAAGCTATAGCCGTTATTAGGCACCGCGCCCATCCAGCGCCAGGCACCGCCGGCAAAGCCGGTCCGGCCGTGCAGATCATGATGCATATCGAACATCTTGTCATAACGAGCGGGATCACAGGTATAATAATCCCAATAGATCAAGGTAAGGTCCTCGGGAATGGCTCGTTTTACCTCTTCGGAAAAGCTACCCTCCGCCACATAATAATCCCCCTTAAATTGGAGATAGAAGAACATATCCGACCACATCATCGGTTTAAAACCATATTTGTGGCAAATATCCACCACCCGATTAAGATGCTTGACCATCAGTGCCGAACGATCGGTATAACCGTGGGTACGAAGGTATTTGCCCATGCCCACCTGATAGGCTTCATCCATCCCGATATTGATCCGCTCCGAGCCGAACATGGCGCGACATTGTTTGATCAGACTCTCCAGGAAAACATAGGTTTTTTCCTCATCGATCAGCAGAATATTATCAATATCCCACATTTCTTCATGCTCGCCCCAGCGCAATGCCTGTCCTAAGTGAGCAAGGGTCTGAATACACGGGATCAGCTCAACACCAAAAATATCGCCATACTCACGGATAGCCACTATCTCTTCCTGGGAATAGCGACCGCGCATATAGCCAGCATAGGGATAATCAGGTATTTCCAAGGTATCCTCGGTGTACAATTGTAGCGCTTCAAAACCCAGGATTGCCAGATATCCGATCAGCTTCTTCGCACCATCCACATTAAGCACCGCATTACGGGAACAATCGACCATGATCTGCAGGTCACTAAAGGCCGGTCGCATGGTCACCGCCTGCTCTTCACCCCGCAAAATATGGGCAAAGGCTTTATAAAACTGCACCTTCTTTTGATAGGTGACGATGCAGCCGTCCGCATCATAGGTGATCTGAACGGTATCATCACCCTCATTCTGCACGGCACGCAACCTTAGGCCGGCTGGATCGATCACAAAATCCATAAATCCGGCAAGTTCCGTCAAACCTTTCTTTAGTTCTTCGCTCAGCTGATCAGTACTAATCCTCATCATCGCTCTTCCTCGGTATTATGCCACCAGCAGAACCATTGGCTGGGATAATACCTTACCTTTCTGGTTTATTTTATGTTAAAACTTTGATGTTTACATAAAATTAAAACATTTGAACACTAGAAAATGCCGCCAATTCGGCAGCATTCCCCATTCCTATTGTTAAACAGAACTTTATAAATCAGTATACATATACAATTGTGTTTTGGTTATGGCTCATAGTGAGGTGGTCGCCGTCAATTTGCGCGAGTAGACCGGTGCTTTGTGGCATTGAGCGACCGGACGTTGCCTGTTGACGTTCAACCCGACCAAGTGTTTTGGTTGTGGCCCGCCGGCTCGCCCATAGCCACAAATCACCGGTCCACTCGCGCAAATTGTCGAATCTACGTTATGTCTACGTTTTGCCTGCGTTTTGGGTAGTTCACCCTGACCTTACTTAGTTTGCCCATCAAACCTGCCGCGTCAGCGGCATAACCCGTCCTCTGAAAAACCTGGAAGAATGGCTCTTAAAAGCCATTCTTCCGTCTGAAGAAGCCTCGCCCGCGAGGCATAGAGGTTCTTAGGCGAGGTCCTTTCGCGCCATAGAGATACTCTTCACGTTAGCCCTGGACGATCAGGTAGCGGCCATCGCCGATCACGAATACCTCTTCCGCCTCTAATAATTCATCGGGGGTAGCGCCGTCCAGATCAAGACCTTCCTCTTCAAAGTACTCCCAGACCTCTTCTGCCGAATTAACTACCACCGCCATACATTCCTCTAAGAAAGCTTCCGCTTCATCCAAATTTCCTGCAACCGGCTCCGAAAATAACTGCCCCTGCTTCTTCAAAAAACATCTCAGCACTACATCATCAAATTCATCCATGGTTCTTTCCTCCAAGAAAATAATAATATTACACATTTTGTTTTATAAACTGATAAACCCCTTTATCCAGATAGGACGGACAGGAAAACCGGGCGACCGCCTTCACCTCATCACGTGCATTCTCCACAGCGACGGCAGTACCGGCAGCACGTAACAAACCGATATCATTATTATTGTCGCCAAATGCCATCGTCTCTTCTCTGGCGATCCCCAGGAAGTCCTGTAACGCCATCAGGGCGTTCCCCTTATCCACCGTTTGATCCATAAAATCCAGCCATTCCTCACCGGCCATACAGACCTTAACCCGATCCTGCCAACGGGGGATCAGAACGGTTTCTCCTAACGTCCGCATTCCCTCCTCGCAGTAAATGGATATCTTGGTGATCGCGACCGGCTCCGCTAAAATATCGTCCACCAGCCGGAATTTATTCCGATAGCCAAAGGTCATCAGATCAATAAAGGACCGGTTGCGACTTTCGATCAGACTCCCCTCCGGCGTAGAAACGATTACGTCACATGTACTATAATATTCACGAAGTTCTAAAATGATATCCTCCACAAAGGACCGCTCCATGCAGGTCAACAGGATATCTTGTCCGGCATACTTTATCTGGGCACCATTTTCGGAAATATATGCGATATCATCCCCAACTTCAGCGAAAACATTCCTAATGCTCTCATATTGTCGACCACTGGCAGCGCAGAACACAATCCCGTTTGCCGTAAGTTCACGGATGGTCTCAATCATTTCCGGGTACATATGGGGGGTGGACTCACGTATCAGTGTTCCATCCACATCCGATGCCACTAGCTTAATCATAGGTTAAAATTCCTTAGTTTATTTCGATATTTATAATTTTATGAATTAATGATCGGAGATGGTCAGATTCTCCCAATTAAGATTTAATTTAGTGTTGTCATAGATATAGCCCTATCTGCCGCTGATCAATCGGCGCATATGCCGTCAAAATACAAAGAATTTTGTCGGTACTTGTATCAACTTAACAGTTCCAATATATCAAATCA
>JAITWD010000010.1 GCA_031285465.1 Lachnospiraceae bacterium | reverse complement strand
GTTTCGGGATGATCTGGGCATATTCTCCGGATACAGAGAGCAGTTGCGGACCGGTTACCCGCTTTCGTTGCGGTATTTGAAAATAGCCGAAAGTGCCGCCCGGTTTTCACAGGCAGGCCAATATAATTATGGGCGGATGCTACGGCGTAAGGATCGGGTGACCGCTCAGACGATGCTTACCGATTGCATCAAAGAAGCCATGCGCCTGATGTACTATCGGGAAGGAAGCTATCCGCCTCACGATAAATGGCTCTATCATGGCTTAATGACTCTGCAAGAAGGCAGCAGTTTGTCAAAGATGATAGACGAATTGTTTAATTATGCTAATGAGGAAACGGAGAAGGCCGAGGTTGAGAGGACTGCGGCTGAGAAGGCTGAAGGTGGTAAGGTTGAAGCGGTGGCAACCGGTCGGCAGGAGGGTAAGAGGGTAAAAGGACTGGGAGAAAAAACCGAGGATCGGCTTGAGGATATCGCCCGGTTTTTGGCACTGATGTTATATCAAACGGGATGGATCAGTGATACGGAGTCCTATCTGGAAAGTCATACCGATGAACTTTTACTGAAGGCTTATATTGCGCCACTCAGTATAAGGGCGTTGGCAGAGCAAATTACCGAAACGGAATTTGCGGCGTTTGATCGGGTCAGGAACGCCGGCGGCAGAGCCAGTTGCCAAAATGATTGGCCGACCTTTTCCATTATGCGGCTGAGCCAGTATCTGACCTGGAAACAACCGATGCTTTTGCAATACTTATATGACTTTAAACGGGAGCTTGCACAAGGGCATAATCTGATCGAGGAAAAATATGGTCGGATGATGGCTAGTACCGCACCAGAGGAATATGCCCGGATCGCCGATCGCTTTCCTTTTGTTGATGAGAGGAAGCAGGAGGTGATTGAAGCGATTGTAAAGATACAGACCGGTTGGATGGAGGATTTTGCCAAGCGCTATCCGCTTCTGGCGGCAAATGCAAGAAGCATTCATACGGCAGAGGATAGCATCGACGACACCTCCTACGAAACCTATCTTAGAGGAGAAATCACTACTTATTCTGATAAAATGCTGGAGATTTACGGTCTCTTTGTGGTGGAATATGCCAGAAGAGGCAAAAATCTGACCGATGCGATCATGCTTAACAGCGTCAAAATGTACGGTTATGAAGGGCTGGAGGAAGCGGAAAAGAAGGCGCAAAAAAATCATGGTGAATTGGGAGATAAATTCAAGCAGTGAATTTAAAGGTGGATATATGATAGCGACGGATGCCGATCCATAGGTACCTATCCCTCCATTCTTGACCATCTCATCGCCCAAATCTGCAACTATCCCTCTTTTGATCAAGATTCATGCTACACTGGTTACAAAAAGGAGGTTTTATGGTAATACCCAGTAACTACTAACCAGCTATCAAAAGAGGAGAAAAGCCATGATGAAAAAACCAACGATTAACAAAACGCTGACAAAGGAAACCATAATGAAGAAGGTTGGCATAATCGCGCTATTGTTGTTACTTGTCGGTACAATATTGGGACCAACTGAGACGATCAATGCCGCAGGTAATTTGACCGTCTATGATAATCCCGATAGTAATTTTACCTATGTGGGCGATTGGATATATGCTAATACCGGTTTGACCTACGATGCATTTTGGAATGCCGATAATATGTATGCACCAGCAGACGGTTCAAAAGTGCAGTTTAATTTTACAGGGACAACCCTTCAAATTTACAGCCAGCCCTACTCCTATTACCGCTCGGAGAGGATCCAGGTAACGATCGACGGCGAGGTGGTGGGTGAATATCATCAATTCGGGACACCAAGACAATCACAAATGCTTTATCAGATCGGTGGTTTGACCGATCGGGAACACTCGGTGGAATTACATTCGATCGATCCGGTAGCGGATCGGGACTTTGTCTTTGATTATATTATCATTGATGGAGAGCTGTTACCATACCAGCCAATTGAAGAACGGACCGAGATGATCAATGACACCGTGAGCGGTACTGGGGTAAATGAAATCAGCTATTCAAATGGATGGTCCTATCACGGAGCACAGTCGGGCGCATATCAAAGCGACGAGACCTACACGAATAGTCCGGGCAGTTATTTTCAGGTTAAATTCTCGGGTGAGCAGATCAAATGGTATGGCGCTCAAAACAACACCCATGGGCGGGTGGCAATCTATATTGATGAAAAATATGTGACCGAGGTAGATACCTATCAACCGATCCGTTCCGATCAGGTGCTACTCTATGAAAGTGCTATTTTAGCGCAGGGTGAGCATACGCTTACGGTAATAGTGTTACCCTTTAAATCACCAAACTCAGCCGATCGGTACATAACCCTTGATAAGCTTGAAGTGGTGGGCAATTATTATCAATAGATGTCATTACTCATAGGAATAAAAATGGTATGGGGGATGAACTAGGGAATTTACCTGGTTCATCCCCTAATTAGTGCGCATTTTTATTGTCAAAGGTGGTTGGTCGGGATATAATCGGATAAAGCAATGAAAACCGATGGGAGGATGAAAAAGGCGTTTGATATTTCTGTGATCCGATTACCGGATTTTGTTAGTAAACAAGATTTTTTGTGGGCGATTTATGAAGCTACTAAAAAGAAAAAGATGGATTACTCAAAGGTGGAGTTTTTAACCTACGATGAAGGTATCTGTGTTCAATGCATGCATATTGGTTCTTACGATAAAGAACCGGCTACCATAGCATTAGTGGAAGAATATGCCAAAGAAAATGGTTATTAAACTGCCATAACCGATACCCGATACCATCATGAGATTTATTTAGGCGATCCGAGAAAAGTCAGTGTTAATAAACTAAAAACGGTTGTCCGTCATCTAATCAAAAAGTTAGAATGAGTATAGGTATAGAATCGGCACAAGGTGTCAGTGTCCACTGCGCATCAGTGTGCAGCCCATGGAGAATCTGAGGAAACACTCATTTAACCAGTGCTTCCTTAGTAATGGAATTCGAACAAATTATCCGGGAGACAATAAAACGATAGAAGAATGGCACATGGAAAGACATTGAAAAAAGTCGGCATTATTGTTATAATGGTTATATTAGATAATCATAAGTAAAAGGTTTTTATAAGCGCATAAAAACACGTAAAACATTTGCAATGGTCAGGTCGGTTGTTTTTGAGCGATTGTTTTTCACTAAAGTTAAGAGGAGGAAGTTGGTATGACCTATGATTTTGATGAAATAATTGATCGGAAAAACACCAATTCCATCAAGCATGACTTCGCAGTAGAAATGGGCAAGCCGGAGGGCGTATTACCATTATGGGTGGCCGATATGGATTTTCGGGTCCCGCATTGCGTACAGGAGAGGATCAGAGAGAGCGTTGAACTGGGCGTTTTTGGCTATTCAGATGCAAAAAGCGAATATTTTACCGCAATTGAGCGCTGGTATCGGAAATTTTTCGATTATCAGTTAAAGGAGGAATGGCTGGTTAAGACACCGGGGGTGGTTTTTGCCATATCAGCCGCTATTCGCGCCTTTTCGGTAAAGGGAGACGGCATATTGATCCAGCAGCCGGTTTATTATCCCTTTTGTGAGGAAATACTTCATAATGAACGCCGTTTGGTTAACAATGAGTTACTTTACCGGCATGGCCATTATGAAATAGATTTTGGCGATTTTGAAAGGAAGATCAAGGAGAATAAGGTTAAGATCTTTCTGCTGTGCAATCCGCATAATCCGGTGGGACGAGTTTTTAAAGAGTGGGAATTACGGAAGATGGGGGAGATTTGCCAGAAATATCATGTGGTGGTGGTCAGTGATGAAATACATTGTGATTTCACCTATCCCGGCTATCGCCATCAGGTGTTTGCCGGTTTGGGTGAAGAGTTTGAGGCGATGACCATTACCTGCACCTCGCCAGGTAAAACCTTTAATCTGGCGGGACTACAGGTGGCAAATATTTTCATTGCCAATGAAGCCTACCGTCGTGCCTTTAACCGGGCGGTCGCCCAGACCGGTTATTTTGAACTCAATCTTTTCGGTTTGGTGGCATGCCAGGCAGCCTATGAGGGTGGTGAGGAGTGGCTGACCCAAATGAAGAAGTACCTTAAAGAGAATCTGGATTTTGTTCGGTCACTTTTGCAGAAGCGTTTGCCAAGGGTGCGTCTGGTGGAGCCGGAGGGAACCTATCTGATCTGGCTGGATTGCCGGGGACTGTCATTGAGCGAAGAGGAGCGGGAAGAACTGATCGTTAAGAAGGCCGGTTTATG
>JAITWD010000280.1 GCA_031285465.1 Lachnospiraceae bacterium | reverse complement strand
CAATCGACGGATCGCGGCTATCCCGACTATTGTTGCGATTATCCCCCATCACAAAATATTCATCCGCGCCTAATACCACCGGCTCCGCCGCCCGTCCCGGACTGCGGATGATCTCCCGTCCATATGACTCTTCCAGCACCTCACCATCAATATATATATTCCCCTCAAAGTCGATCATCACCGTTTCTCCCGGCAGACCGATCACCCGCTTGATATAAAAGGTGTCCTCCTCCTCTTCAAAGGGCGGAAAAACAACAATATCGTAACGCTTCGGATCACTAAACCGATAGCTGATCTTATCCACGATCAGACTTTCGCCGTGCTCGAGCGTATCGTTCATGGAAATACCATCCACCTCGGTGCGGACACCGACATAACGAACGATCAATAATGATGCTACAATCGCCACTAATATATAGACACTGGTAATCAATACTTCCCGTAAAAACTTCTTCATAAGTTAGAATCTCCCTTGCATTTCGCAGATTTCATCTGCGAAACTGCCTGAATAAAAATGACTACTGATGCTCGATCATCCCAAACCGATCAAACGGCCACACCCTGACAAATGCCCGACCGACCAACTGATCCCGTCCGATACTTCCAATCGATGGATCGCGGCTATCCCGACTATTATTCCGGTTATCACCCATCACAAAATATTCATCTGCCCCCAATACCACCGGTTCGGCCGCCCGTCCCGGGCTGCGGATGATCTCCCGCCCATATGACTCTTCCAGCACCTCACCGTCAATATAAATATTCCCATCGAAGTCGATCATCACCGTTTCTCCCGGCAGACCGATCACCCGCTTAATATAATTGGTGTCCTTATCATCTTCGAAGGGCGGAAAAACAACTATATCATATCGTTTCGGATCGCTAAAGCGATAGCTGATTTTATCAACGATCAGACTCTCCCCATCCGCCAGAGTGTCGGTCATGGAAATACCTTCAACCTCAATGCGGCTGCCGACATAACGGATGATCAACGATGATGCTATGAGCGCAACTAAAATATAGATACTGGTGACCAATACTTCCCGTAAAAACTTCTTCATCTAAAATAACCATGCCTTTCCGGTGTTTCCAAGGTTATCCGCCCCAGTTTACCGCTGCGCAGGTCCTCCACCACAATGGTGGCCGCCCGATCGAGATCGGGCGTCTGACCGCGCTGATAACAATGCCGGTTGATACATATTTCGGTCAGCATCCCATGATTATCGGTCGCATTGGTGATCCCGTACCGCTTTTCCACTGCCGCTGGATAATGTTCCCTTAAGAAATCCAGAATATCCAATGCCAATTCGCCGGTATCAATAATATCATCATTAATGGAACCGATCATCGCCAACCGCATCCCCACCGCCTGATCTTCGAAGCGGGGCCAGAGCACTCCCGGTGTATCCAATAATTCCAGCTGTTTATTCAGACGGATCCATTGCTTACCTCTGGTCACACCCGGCTTATTGCCGGTTTTCGTACAGGCCTTTCCGGCAAAAGAATTGATAAAAGTGGACTTGCCCACATTGGGGATACCAACCACCATCGCCCGCACCGGCCGATTCTTGATCCCGCGCTTAAGATCACGTGCGATCTTATCCCGACAGGCCTCCTGCACGATACGGTTGATCGCCGCCAATCCCTCGCCGCTCCTGGCATTGATCGCCAACAGATGGTAACCAGCCTTGGTAAAATAATCGTTCCAGCTTTGATTGGCAACCGGATCGGCAAGATCGGCCTTATTTAACAGGATCAAACGCGCCTTGTGCGCACCCACCCGATCGATCTCCGGATTGCGGCTACTTAACGGGATCCGGGCATCCACCAGCTCAATGACCAGATCGATCAGTTTGATATCTTCCTGCATCTGCCGGATAGCTTTGGTCATATGACCCGGGTACCATTGATAATTTTTCACGACTGTTTACTCCTGCTTCTGTTAATTATTTTTATTTTGCTTTTTGGATTCCAAGGTCAGGCATGTATCGGGATATCATGCTTGCATGAATATCCAGATATATGCCTGACCTTGGGACTCTGGTATCCACCTTACTCAACTAGGCCCATATTCTCGCCATCGATCGCCAACTTGAACCACGCTTTGCCGATAATGGTTTCTTCCTTAACCACCCCGATATTACCGGAGCGACTGTCCTCGCTGTCATTGCGGTTGTCACCCAGGACAAAATACTCATTATTTTTAAGGGTGATCGGATTGGCCGCAATACCTGGATCGGCCATTTTATCAAAAGAATCACCCTCCTCGACCCGCTCTCCGTTAATGTGTAAATAACCATCAATGATCTGAACCGTATCGCCCGGCATACCGACCACCCGCTTGAGATAGTAGTGGGAATTACGGTTACCATTGGGTAAAAAAACCACCACATCGCCTTTTTGAGGGGAAAACAGCTGATAGGACAAACGGTTAACCAGCACCTCCTGACCGTTATATAAGATCGGTTCCATCGACGGACCGATGATGCTAGTCCGGATCCCAAAGGAATAGACCAGCGCGATTGCCAGAAAAATGGCGGCGGCGACGGCAAAGGTCATATTTAACAGGTCTTTGACCATCTCTTTGCTCAGCCGTTTTTTCTTTTCAATAAAGGTTAATCCCTTTTTATTGTTCATCCTTCATCCTGCGTTTATTAAGTCGCTTATCCTTGATTTTCTTGTGGATTCCCATTGCGTTGCCTTTATTATTTTAGCACAACCAAAGCGATAAGAAAAGGGCAATTGTTACGCTGATCGCCTACAATTGCCCTTAATAGTGCTATTAATGTAACTATTTTGTACCTTCATAGCTACCTATTATTTTATTAAATTTTACCGTTACCACTTATTAACCGTTAACTCATACGTACGTCGTGGTCGAGACCATTAACGCATTAATTCTTTTACCTTCGCCTTTTTGCCGATCCGGTCTCTTAAGTAGTATAATTTAGCTCTTCTTACTTTACCTCTGCGGATCACTTCAACCCGCTCCACATTGGGTGAATGTAATGGCCAGGTCTTCTCTACGCCGACACCGCCGGTTGACTTTCTGACGGTAAAGGTCGCACGATTGCCACCGCCTTGTTTCTTAAGGACAGTCCCTTCAAAAATCTGGATACGCTCACGGGCACCCTCTTTGATCTTGCCGTATACCTTAACGGTATCGCCGACATTAAACTGCGGTACTTCTTGTTTTAACTGTTCTTGCTCAATTGCTTTGATGATATCGTTCATATCTGCCTCCTTGATGGTTAATCGGATGTTCTTAATACAATAAACTAACGCTGGCGGCATCGGACTGTGAGCCATTTACCGTTCGATCAGTCAGTAACAGAGGACCATCTCTTTTCGCAACATCTAGTACTATAGCATAATGGTGGTGGAAATGCAAGCTTTTACCCTTTTATTTTGTATTAACTGTGCAATTACCCGTCTGGGGTATTTGTTATTGACCTTTTCTTTGAACTCATCAATGTCAAAAAATAAAACCGCCATATTGGTCTCACTCAGCCTCGTTAATAGCTCGGCCTTTTTTTGAGCATCAAAGGGTTGTTGGTCATCCTTCATAATAAATACCGCATCGATCCGATCGGCTTTACTTATTAAATAATCGATCTTATCGGTTTCTACCGTGTAATTGGTCATCAGGACAAAGATACTTTTGTCCAAGCCATATATTTTACTTTCCAAAGGTGACCATGAAGGTTTAACATAAAAGCTTTCATATCTTATTTCCATGCAGGTAAATCCGGTATTGTAATTGAATAGCTTGGATACGAATTCCAAACTATATTCAACCTTTCCTATTGAACGGTTTTTACTTTCATTGTATTCATATAAATTTACTGCCAGATCAGCAATGCTCACATAATCGTCATTAACGGTCAATTCTTTTCCGCTGACGATTTTTGAATTTATTTCCTCAATACTTATCGGCAAGGCGGTATGTTTCCGTAGCTTGTCCAATAAATTCCTAAAATCTTTCCAATCCCAGTTGATCATGCTTAAGTCTTTTTTCATTTCTTCAAGGAGAT